>NZ_VHLC01000006.1:0-156774 GCF_006547355.1 Myxococcus sp. AB036A
GGCCCCCACGCCGCAGCCGGAGACCACCGGGGAGGCCCTGGACGGAGCCCCCCAGGCCCCCGCCGGGACGGATGCGGGCGGTGTGGTTCCAACCCCTCCGTAGGGCCCTTTCTGACCGTCCACGGTGGATTCCAGGTGGCCCACACTCCACGTTCCTGAGTGGGGTCACCGAGTGTTCACGGAATGACTGCGAGATCGTCTCGGAGATCGATCATAGATTGCACGGGCCATGCCGGGCCGAGCACTAGATCTCGCGTTGACAGGTTGGGTACCCCCCCATAGCTTGTGGCTGGTCGATGGCGCCCCACCAGCCGATGTGGCTGGGAGCGGGGAAGAGGAGGGACTGTGGGTTTCTTGCTTACAACATCGGTCTGGCCCATAAATCCCCCCAGAGACACCGTCGACTCCAGTCGCTAGTCCCGTCCCGCCGGAACGGGACTTACCTGAACAATTTTCCAGTAACGTGGTGGGGAAGTCCGCTTCCCTGGACAGGCCTCGTGTCTGCCCGAAGCGCCCTGCTTTTGTCTGGAGTGAGCCGCTCGTGAACTTCGATACGCCCGTGAAGCCGTCCGCCAACATGTCTGTCCCGCCCGTCGCCTCCGGTCCGTCCACGCCGGCGACGACGACAGCGCCGACGGGCGCCGCTGCCTCGGGCGCGGTTGCTTCCGAGCCCACGGCGGGCGACTTCAGCGCCACCTCCATGCGGGTGCGTAAGCGCAACGGCGGCACGGAGACGGTGGACCTCAACAAGATTGTGCGCGCCGTGGGCCGCTCCTGCGTGGGCCTGCCCCGCGTGGACGCGATGCGCGTGGCCACGAAGACCATCTCCGGCCTGTATGACGGCGCGACGACACGCGAGCTGGACAGCCTCTCCATCCAGACGGCCGCCGCCCTCATCGTCGAAGAGCCCGAGTACGGCCGCCTCTCCGCGCGCCTGCTGGCCACCTTCATCCAGAAGGAGGTCAGCAACCAGGACATCCACTCCTTCAGCCAGTCCGTGGCCGCGGGCCACAAGCACGGGCTCATCGCGGACCGGCTGCTCCAGTTCGTCCAGGCCAACGCGCGCAAGCTCAACGCGGCCATCGACCCGTCGCGCAACGACCTCTTCGAGTACTTCGGCCTGCGCACCGTCTACGACAGGTACCTGCTGAAGAACCCGCAGACGCGCGAGGTGCTGGAGACGCCGCAGGAGTTCTTCCTCCGCGTGGCCAGCGCGCTCAGCGGCGACAATGTGAATGAGGCCATCGAGCTGTACCGGCTGTTCAGCTCGCTGGAGTACCTGCCCAGCTCCCCCACCCTGTTCAACTCGGGCACGCGCCACGAGCAGCTTTCGAGCTGCTTCCTGCTGGACTCGCCCGCGGACGAACTGGACGCCATCTACAAGAAGTATTCGGACATCGCGATGCTGTCGAAGTTCTCCGGCGGCATCGGCGTGGCGTACCACCGGGTGCGCGCGCGCGGCTCGCTCATCAAGTCCACCAACGGGCACTCCAACGGCATCGTCCCCTGGCTGAAGACGCTGGACGCCTCCGTGGCGGCGGTGAACCAGGGCGGCAAGCGCAAGGGCGCGTGCTGCGTGTACCTGGAGACGTGGCACGCGGACATCGAGGACTTCCTCGAGCTGCGTGAGAACACCGGCGACGACGCGCGCCGCACGCACAACCTGAACCTGGCCAACTGGGTGCCGGACCTCTTCATGAAGCGCGTGGAGGCGGACGGCGACTGGAGCCTGTTCGACCCGAAGTCCGTCCCCCACTTCACGGACCTGTACGGCGACGCCTTCGAGCAGGCCTACGCGAAGGCCGAGGCCGACGGCCTGGCCATGCGCAAGGTGAAGGCGCGTGACCTCTACGCCCGGATGATGAAGTGCCTGGCGCAGACGGGTAACGGCTGGATGACCTTCAAGGACATCAGCAACCGCAAGAGCAACCAGACGGGCAAGGCGGGCAACGTCATCCACCTGTCCAACCTGTGCACCGAAATCCTGGAGGTGACGAGCCAGGGTGAGACGGCGGTGTGCAACCTGGGCTCGCTGAACCTGAGCCGGATGCTGGTGGACGGGAAGTTCGACTTCGAGCGGCTGCGCGCCAACGCCCAGCTCGCGATGCGGCAGCTCGACCGCGTCATCGACCTGAACTACTACCCCATCCCCACGGCGGCTTCGTCCAACAAGCGCTGGCGCCCGGTGGGCCTGGGCCTGATGGGACTCCAGGACGTCTTCTTCCAGCTCAAGCTGGCCTTCGACTCGGCGGAGGCGCGTGCGCTCTCCAAGAAGATTTCGGAGGAGATCTACTTCGCGGCGCTGACCACGTCCTGCGAGCTGGCCGAGCAGTACGGCGCCCACGAGTCCTTCGCGGAGACGCGGGCGGCCAAGGGCGAGCTCCAGTTCGACCACTGGGGCGTGGTGCCCGAGGACACGGCGCGCTGGGACGCGCTGCGCCAGCGCATCATGAAGCACGGCCTGCGCAACTCGCTGATGATTGCCATTGCCCCCACGGCGACGATTGCGTCCATCGTGGGCTGCTACGAGTGCATCGAGCCGCAGGTGTCCAACCTGTTCAAGCGCGAGACGCTGTCGGGTGACTTCCTCCAGGTGAACCGCTACCTGGTGCGCGACCTCCAGGCGCTGGGGCTGTGGAACGAGAACATCCGCAACCGCATCAAGATGGCGGAAGGCAGCGTGCAGGACATCACGGAGCTGCCGGAGAACCTGCGCTCGGTGTACCGCACGGCGTGGGAGCTGCCGATGCGCTCGCTGCTGGACATGGGCGCGGACCGCGGGGCGTTCATCGACCAGAGCCAGTCGCTCAACCTCTTCGTCGAGACGCCGAACATCGGGAAGCTGTCCTCGATGTACTTCTACGCGTGGCAGAAGGGCCTGAAGACCACCTACTACCTGCGCTCGCGTCCGGCGACGCGGATTGCCAAGGCCACGGTGGGCGCGGGTGGCGGCGCCAGCGTGGCGCAGGCGGCCCCTGCCCCGGCGGCGAAGGCGACCGAGGCCGAGGCAGTGGCCTGCTCGCTGGAGAACCCGGAAGCGTGCGAGGCCTGCCAGTAGGTCTGGGACGTTGGCGGTTTCGCTTTTTGAAGAACGACTGAGACACCGCGCCGCAGCGCGAGGAGCACGGAAGCAATGCTGTTGAACCCTGGCCTGAATCTCACGCTGCGCCCGATGGCGTATCCGCAGTTCTTCGAGATGTACCGGAACGCCATCAAGAACACCTGGACCGTGGAGGAGGTGGACTTCTCCACGGACCTGGTGGACCTGCGCTCGAAGATGACGGACGCGGAGCGCCACCTCATCCACCGACTGGTGGCGTTCTTCGCGACGGGTGACAGCATCGTCGGCAACAACCTGGTGCTGAACCTCTACAAGCACCTGAACGCCCCCGAGGCGCGGATGTACCTGTCGCGCCAGCTCTACGAGGAGGCGCTGCACGTCCAGTTCTACCTGACGCTGCTGGACACCTACGTGCCGGACCCGGCGGAGCGGGCGATGGCCTTCGCCGCCGTCGACAACATCCCCTCCATCCAGCGCAAGGCGCAGTTCTGCATGAAGTGGATGGACAGCATCCAGGGGCTGGACACGCTGCAGACGAAGAAGGACCGGCGCCAGTTCCTGCTGAACCTCATCTGCTTCGCGGGCTGCATCGAAGGCCTCTTCTTCTTCGCGGCCTTCGCCTACGTGTACTTCCTGCGCAGCAAGGGCCTGTTGAACGGCCTGGCAGCGGGCACCAACTGGGTGTTCCGTGACGAGAGCGCCCACATGGCGTTCGCGTTCGAGGCCATCCAGGTGGCGCGCAAGGAGGAGCCGGACCTCTTCGACGCGCAGATGGAGCGCGACGTGGTGGCCATGCTCCGCGAGGCCGTGGAGTGCGAGACGCAGTTCGCCCAGGACCTGCTGAGCGGCGGCGTGATGGGCCTGTCCGTGCAGGACATGCGCGGCTACCTGGAGTACGTGGCGGACCAGCGGCTCCAGATGCTAGGCATGACGCCGGTGTTCGGCACGAAGAACCCGCTGCACTTCATGGACCTGCAGGACGTGCAGGAGCTCACGAACTTCTTCGAGCGCCGCGTGTCGTCGTACCAGGTGGCCGTGGGCGTGGGCGCGGCCACGGACGTCGTGCTCGACGCGGCGTTCTGAGCGGCTGTGCGCTGTGTCCCGGGGCGCGGCTTCAGGCGCCCCGGTTGAGGTCAGCGCGCGGTTCAGTCGCGGTTCTGTAGCGAGGCCCTCTCCGCGGCCTCAAGCCTCATGGCCTGCGTTCCCTCCTCGGTGAGCGCGATGGTGAATGGGCCCAACACGACAATTTCGGGCTTGGCCCCTGCTGCGATGGCGGCGTCGAGCTTATCCAGCAGGACGCTCCGGTTGATGATCGCGTCGAGCTGATCTTCGCTGAGACCCCGACCGTCGAGAGTGCGCTTCGCAAGGCGGCTCGCCTCAAGCCAGAGCGGGTCCTGGGCCAGTACGACGTCATATGTCGCCGAGCCGTTCCACTCGACGAACTGAACCGACTCTGGGACCTTCGCGCCAACGTTCGTAGCGCAGGCTGCGCCAAAAGCCTCAGGGATGTAGGCCACGAGCTTTTCTGCCTCAAGCAGCGATGCACCTTGAGCTTGAATCTCACGCTGAATGACGTCGACCGGCTGGTCTGCATGCTCAACGAAAGTCGCGACCGCCCTGCTCACATCGACGCCGCCCTGGAGGACCAGGAACAGGCGGTTACTGAGTAGCCCCTGAGCCCGAGGCCAGGGAGCCCTCTCAAGTCCCGCCTTGAGTTCTGGCCACTCTTCGTTGTCGAGCAGGACTTCAAGGGCCAGAATCCGCGCATCAAGCTGCGCGAAATAGATTCGCACCCAGTGGGTCCCTGGAGCGAGCGGCAGTGACTTGACAGCATCTTCGAACAACGTGAGCCAGGCAGGCTCCGGGACATCCGAGGGGTTCGAACTGAGCGCCACAACCTCGCCGAGGAAGACCTGTCGGGCGCTACCGCCAACACCCCACTCCTCTACTTGAATGTACTCACTGCCGACATTCAGGAATGCACTCAACAGGACGTGAAGCGAGCTCCTCGAGAAGCTCTCAATCACGTTCCGCTGGGCATCATCTCTTGAGTCCCCCTGACAGCTGAACGACTCGGTAATCACCCTGCCCGGCCATAACTCGAACACCACGTCCAGCCGGACAGACCGCTCGGTGTTAGCGTTTGGCCTGTAGATGTACCACCCCTGCACACGGGGCCCCGACTTGCCAAGTCGAAGCCACTCTCCCTCGACATGACATGGGACATCGTGAGCTTCGAGCAAGTCGCGCAACGACTCAGTGGCGGAGATGACATCCATATCGGGCACGGGAAGCATAGCGCGAACTCAGCATGCGATGGTGAGCGAAGCTCCAATCTCAGCGTGACGCACGCGTTGGCCTTCATCCTGAGCAGCCAGGAGCCTCCTTGTAATTTCAGCCTCTCACGCTACGGTCGGAGGCAGAGCAGGCGGCAAGCTCCCTCGGAGAGGACACAGGTTGGGAGCCACACCCCTCCATCCAGTCTGAAGCTCGTGACGGCCACCAGGGGCGAGCGTCCTGCCACTGAAGGCGCCTGACCAGGATGAAGTGGCGGGTTTTGAGACTGACACAAAAATGGATGGCCTCGATCGGCGCGCAGAAACCGCGCTCTATGGAGACCTGATTTCCGAAGCGCGCTATCGCGAACTCCTCAATCTGCCGTACGACACACTCCTCTCATGAAAAGCTATGCCCTCGATTCAGATGTTCTCGCCCTAATTCAGCGTGCGGGTCACGCAAAGACACTGACCCGACTGGGTCGGCTTCCCGTAGTTGTGACTGACACTGTCTGGGATGAACTGACCATCGTGGCCGAAGGAACCGGCAAGGTCCGGTCTACGACCCTCGTTGAAATGCGAGAAATGCTTGTTTCTATCGCCGGCTCTCCAACGCAAATGGAACCTGCCACTCCCGAGAGCGAGGCTTATGTGCGCATCCACCCTGGCGCAGACGCAGAAAATGCAGGCGAGCATTCCCTTATTGCGTATGCTTCGCAGCATCCAGATGTCACAGGCGTCCTGTTCGACCGCCAAGCGCTACACCGAGCAGTGGAGGAACTCCGGGGACGCGTCCTATCCGTTCACGGATTCTTAGTCGTGCTCCGCACGCAGTACGGGCTCGCTACGTCCGATGCTGAAGCCATCTCGCAAAAGGTCTGTGCTGCCAGGAGCGTCGTCCAACCAATCTGGTGGCACTCCATGTAAATGCAGTCCTCATCAGAAGAAGCAAGCAACAGTGAGCGGCAAGGCAACTATGGAGTTAGAAAGCTCAAACGGCACGCCTCAACGGGTCCGAAAATCAGGGAAGAAAACAGGGCAGCCCTGTCAGCGCGGCATCCCATGAAGCCACCACATCAACGCCCCCACCGCGAGCTGGCCACCGACGAACAGCGCCAGCCTCCACGGTAACCGCACCGGCCGCCCCTGGAAGTCATCAAACCGCACCAGGGCGAACAGTGCCCAGACCAGCGTCATCACGCCGCTGAGCACGAAGCCCTTTACCGGGCTCTCCACCGGCGGGGCGAAGATGAAGTGGTACAGCACCGCGGGCACCACGAAGGCCACCAGCAGCACCAGTCCCCAGACGCGCGCCGCGGGCACCAACGTCGCCGCCCTGCGCATCCTCCGGGCCCTCCCGAGCTTCGGCGCCATCTCGCTCACCGGAGTCGGCTTCGGCAGCACCTTCCCCTTCCACACCAGGTAGTGCGTGGCCATCAGCCTCGACGCTCGCGTCAGGTTGAAGCCCTCCACCGGAGTTCCCGCCGCCATCGCGCTGCGGCAGCTCACCGCCCAGTCGATGTAGTGGTGCACCTCCTCCAGCGGAAGCTTGACGATGCTCCGAATCACCTCGCGCGCCACCACGGGCGCCAGCGGGTCCACGGTCCATCCGTCTGGCCCCAGCGTGCGCAGCGCCTCGTCCTCCCGCTTCGCACCCACGGGCACGCCCTCTTCGCCCTGGGACTCCAGCTCCCACGCCATGGTGCCCACGTCGCCCATCCACACCCGCGTGCTCTTGAAGCCCGCTTCCTTCGCCAGGCTGGCCACGCGCGTCAGGAAGCCGTCCTGCTCCGCCGCCTCCGCCTCGCCTTCGACGCGCGGCGCACCGAGCACCTGCACGTCGATGAGCGTCAGCGCCGGCCCGAACTGGAAGACGTCCGCGACGACGATGTCGCTTTGAGGCTGCTCCCCGAACGACGTCCCCAGTGCGGCGTCCATCCACTGACGAACCCTGGACCGGTCCGGGCTCCCATGAATCCAGAGGTGATTTGCGATGCCGTAGGCCATGAGTTCCTCGGCCCGGATGCCTACCAGAGACGCACCGCCCTGCTCCAGGCCGTTGGAGCCCTCTTCCTCCATGGAGCCACCCCGGGTCATGGTCGACAGGGACGCACCGCATGAACCGGACCGGCCCAACCCTTCTGGTTCAGGATGCCCTGCGCCGCCGTCATCCGCTTCGCCTGGAGCCCACGTGGTGGGAATGGTGAACGAGCCGGGCACGAGGCCTACTTCTTCACCTGCAGTTCCACGACGCGCGCGGATGCAATCTCCCCCAGGATCCTCCGCAGGCTTCCGAGACTGGCTCCCCCGAGGTCAAATGCCCTCCTGTTCCCAGTTCCCGATCTTGGCGTCCCCCTGCACACCATGACCGCATCGGGCCGCTCATACAGCCTGCAGAACCGGCCCGTGGAAATCGGCTGCTCAAAGCCAAGGCTGCTCATCACAGGATCGAGGTTCGTCAGAAAATCAGGGGTGTTGCCCCTCAGACTGCCACTGCTGGTGTGCGCCGCCGTGTCGACCCGGAAAAGGGAGAGTGCGCCCCAAGCCAGCATCTCCCGAAGCGTCTCGAAAGAATCGGTCAGCTCCTTGCCTCGGGCTTCACGCGAGGTGACCATGGCATCATCTCTCGCGGGCGCATTGAAGTCGTAGAAGAGATGGAGCGGCATCATCTCGTCGGACTCATAGGCGATGAGCAGAAAGCGAGGATCGGGCTGGACGAGCTTATTGCCGTAGCATGACAGTACGCGCGCAGCGGAGAAGTCCAGCGTGGGGTATGCCAGGGGCCCCATGCTGTTGCCCATGCGGCGCAGGAACCAGCGATAGAACGACGGAAGCGGGCGGCCGGCAATCCGCTCGATTTTTTCGACCGTGGAAGGTTCTGCGCCCCGCCACTGCTCCTTGAGCCGAGGAACGGTCCGCAGCAGCAGCCGCTCCATCTGGGGCTCTATTTCTTCGTGTGGTGGCATCGCGGCTCCTGTACTTCCGGGCAGATCATCATCGGGAGGAGGACACAACAAGTGCCGCACGGCGGGACCGTCGTCCCATGCTCGAATGGCCCGGCGACCACTGTACCGCTCACCCTGTCCCGGAACTTGATCTGCCCGCGGGTCGGCTTGCCCTCCGGATGGAACCATTGCTCGGTGATGCCGCCAGGGAAGGCCTTGTCCTGCATTACGAGCACAAGCGCTTTCGGCGCAGCACAGCGTCCCGGCGGATAGGCTGCGGGGAGTTGCTGATTGCGACGAAATTTCTGAAACTCATTATCGGCATCCACCCAAATGTCCTCAACGGCATCCGTTCGCTCCTTGAACCGGCTCTTGAGGAACGCAAGGACCCCGTTGCGATTGGAGAAGCCGTCAGCATCGCTCCCCTCGTTCTCTTCCTGATCTTCGCCCTTTGGGACCTGGGCGTGGTGCCATCCGAGCGCTTCCGCGCTGGCACAGAAGTCATTGTCGGTCTCACCAGAGCGCTCGGCATAGTGCTTCGCCTTGCACCTGCACTGGACGACCCCGATCATCGTAGCGTTCGGGTACTCCTTCTTGGCGAGTTTCTTGGCCAGCCGTTCAGCGTTGACCTTGGTCGCCTTCGTCTCTTTGATGGAGCCCTGCCTGCCATGCGACTTCTTGCACAGCGGGCACTTGTCATCTCCGGTGACGAAGACAACGGCCCCGGCGGCCTGGACCACCCCCAACATCGTCGCCGCGTTGGCAGGGCTCCCGCTTGGTCCGCAGTTGTTGAGCATGGGGTCACCGAGCAACTGGACGTTCTTTCCGTCGAACTTCACATCCATGGCCCCAGGTCCCACGAAACTGGTAGGCCCCTCCACGTTGGCGGAGATAATCCCACCGCCGGTGCCCTTGCTGGCGATGTCCCCCATGGAGCCGAAGGTGGCGCCCTGAATTGCGACCCTCTTCCCTGCGATGGTCACCGACTTGGTGTACTTTCGTGGGTCCTGCCCGCTCTTACCGATGTTGGGCAACGGCGTCGGAACGAACGGCGCCGGAGGTCCCGGCATCTTGCATACGTTGGGGAGCGTCGCCGCAGCGATGCCACTGCTCCCTTCGGTCACGGGCGTCTTGGGTGCGTTGATTGAGACCTTCGGCATGAAGTTGTCTCCTAGGACTCCCGAGGTTCCTGCAGCAACATCGCTCCACGCAGGCCGCCATCGGAGCCCGCGACCACCAGAGCCCGTGGGCCTCGCGCATACCCCCGTGCGAATGCCCGGACCGCCAGGATGCACCCTAGCGCGCCAGAGGCGGCACCGACATCGCCCCAGCAACTGCATGGGGCACTGTAGCCAGTGGATTTCCAGACGGAAGGTGTTCGCAGCACGACGAAGCCCCACTCCTCGCTTCGATAGCGCTCGCCATTGATGTCCGTGTACAGGTCGTCAACCCCTTCCTGGGGTAACTTGAGCCCCATCACGGCGCCCTCGACAGCCTCGGTCATCCCAACACCGAGCGAACCCGTGTTGCTGTCGCGAAGCTGGCGCTCCTGAGCGGTGCGTGCTCCCCGCACGACAGCCAGCCCTGGCAGCCTCAGGCGGCGCCGCAGGCCGGCGCTCATCAGCGCGAGACAAGCAGCGCCCTCGCCGGGCGTAAAGCCGCTGCGAATCCCTGGCTGCGCAAACCGACGAGCCCGCTCCAGCCATAGGAAAGTCTCCGTGTGGTGATAGCTGTCGGCACCTGCCACCAGGAACAGGTGGTCCTTGCCCTCCGCACACTCCCGCTGGGCCTGCTCCACCGCCCGGAGCGCTCCTGCGTGGCCTCTCCCAGCAATCACGACGCGCGCGCCGGATCGTCTTGCACGATAGCGCGCGTCCACGGCGTTGAGCAGCCACCCCTCGTCGTCCTCGGAGAATCCGGGGCGGAACTCCGGACACGCTAGCAACAAGCTGAGCTGGCACAGCGAGAGCACTTCAGCGCCCAGCTTGGCCTCGACCTCACCCAATGCACTCTCCAGCAGCTGAAGGACCCGCTCCCGTCCCTCCAGCTTCGGATCAAGCAGCCCGTCCGAAGCAATCACCACAGGCTCGCCTTGGGCATCGGCGAAGGGGTACTCGGCGTAGCGAGAGATGCCGGCACGAATAGCAGCCGCACTGCTCTCCGCTGTGTACCCAACGGGGGTCCGAGCGCCGACCGCAACGACTGAGAGCGAGGCGCTCATTCCCCCTCCTTCAACTCGACGATCTCCGTCTCGTCGAGGTAGTCCGCATCCGGAGCAGGCACGCACAGCGTGCCCTGCCATACCAACGAGAGTCGCATGGCGTCAGGTTCCAGGAGGACGGTAGTCAGGCGTGCTCCATGCTCCTCGCTCCGCCGTCCCACATGCGTGGTGAAGCCGAGCAGGATGCGAGGCAACTCGAAGCGAAGGACCCCTTCGGGTGTCAGGTTCACCAACTCGACCCGTTCGCCGCCGTTGAGTTGGCTGTCGAGCCGCTGGTCCTCGGGGGCGCTCAGGGCGAAGACGGGATCGTAGTCATCAGGGAGCAGGGGCTTCTTCGTGCGCGCCCACCGGGCGTCATACGTCCCCGCGAACTTGCGCCGAGGCATCCAGGCCGCGTCAATGGGGCCGAACCCAGCGGGGCCGCGGGCAGCCGGGTCCCCGCTGGGATACTCGATGGTGTGGGCGGGCTTGCCCGTCAGGTGCCCATCACGTGTCGAGAAACCGCGCCCAATGGGATTCCGTTCGTCGAGCCGATGCTTCCCGGGGTCGGAGCCCGCCTGGTCGTAGCCTCCGAACGCGGCTTCATAACGAATGGGGCTCGTGGTGAAGGGCTGGGGCTTGCTCGTCGTCATCCCGAACATCCCCCGAGCGTAGGTGCGCTGCCCGTGAACGAGCAGTACCTTGTGAATCTGCCCGAGCCTCAGCGAGACCGGTACCGTCTCCGCAGGCTTGCCGCGAGGAGCATGCGCGCAAGCGTCGAGCAGCACCTCCGTGCCCGGCTTTACTGCAAGCAGGTCCGAGTCATAGCGCAAGCTCGACTGGCCAGGCTTTCCGAAGTACTCAGGCATCAGCACGGGAGGCGGCTGCTCATCCGCCAATCGGAGCCGCCCCCCAGGTATGATGTCAAAGGTCGCCTTGACCGCGACAAGCCACCAGTGGACTCCGTCCTTGTCGCGCGTCCAGTTTCGTTCTGCGGCGTATGCTGTACGATTCTGCAGTGCCCACATGGGACGTCACTCCCCAAAGGTGCGCGCCAGTGGACGTGTCGGCACAGTCGCGGCTACACGCGCTGCTCCGGCTAGTTCCGCAACCTGCCGAGCTGTGAGCGCCAGCGTCTGAACGCAGTGCGCTCCCTGAGTCCTCAACGCTAATTCCTGTGCGAGGACGTGCCGCCGACGCATGGACCCGTTCGCCAGCGCAGCCAAGAGTGCCGTGCCGCTGAACGGCTTACCGCCCAGATAGCGCGCACTCGACAAGTAATCCTGGCGAGTTCGCAGCCACCAATCAGCGACTGATGCGCGCGCCGGCACCGGCAGTTCGTCCTCATGTCTTGGGGTCAGGTCGGCGTCGAGGTCATCTTCCTCCAATGGTGGGAGCGACTCCTCTTCCTCCACCTCCACGGAATAGGTGTCGATCAGCGTCAGTCCGGTGATCGCGCTAAAAGCCTCGCCAGCGAGCCGTGCCACCGACGGCACCTGCCCCATCAATTCCAGGCACGCTTCCGCCGCGGCAACCCGCCCTGTAAACCCCAGCGCCCACAGTACGTCCGTGCGAATGACACCGTCAGCCGTGAGTTTCACCAGATGCTCAACGTCGTTGTCATCACCACATATCGCCTGAAGAACCCGGGCCGCCGATGCGCCATCTCCGCGGCCGCGCGCCTCCTGGCGGCACGCGTCCCATGCCGCGCGCACACCCGCCATGAGGCCGTACTCGATGGCTGCCAGCCTCACCTTCGGGCGCTTGTCGTTCAGCAGTCGAGTCAGCTCCCGAAGACCGAGCGCCTTTCCCAACACGCCAAGACCTTTCAGTGCCGCCACCACCACCCGACCATCCTCATGACCTAGCAACTCCAGCGCCGCGTCCCGAGGCACGGCTCCGCGGAAGGCAAGCACTTCTAATACCAATGCCTGCATGGATGCCTCGGATGAATTCAGCAACGGAACCAGTGCGGCCTCCAACCCAAGGCGCCTGCTGACCTCCAGCGCACGCCGCAACGAAGCCTGCACAACAGGAGACGCGACCGGCGCCAGCGCGAGGACTGCTTCCAAGGTGGAAGATGGAGATTCGGCGATGGAGGCGAACACGGAGCAGAACACCTCTCCAGGCTCTTCGCCCTCCAGCGCAGGTCGCAGCAACGCCTCGGCGACGGACTCGCCACCAAGCACCAGTCCATCCAGGTGTGCCAGCAGTCGCTCCTCTAACTGCGCTGTCTCTTCCAGGTTGTAGTGCAGCCCCCGCAGCGCCCGCTCCCACTGAAAATATAGAAAGGCCGCCTCGGAAAAGTGCTCTTCGAAGACATCCATCCTCATCATGGGCATCACTTCAATTCCCCCCCTCGCCGAGCTGCCCTGGAGCCAATGGGTGAAATGCCGCACTTTACCTTGCATGCACGGAGTCGCGCGATTGCCCTCGCGCGCGACCAACACGCGCCCGCCGCATCAGTGTCGAGATATCAGCCCGACCGTGTGCTCTTGTTGAAACCAACCAATGTCGGCGCACCCAAGCACCCTTGACTCCCCCCCTGTCAGCGCCGGCGATGCGTTTAGGGTTGCCTATGCCCCGTGCAGCCGTCCCATCATTGCATTTCAGCATCCCCTGCTAAAGCAGTCGAGTACCTCAGGCGTTGGCGGCAGCAACCTGATGCCGGGAAGGACTCATACACTGTGTGGACGCCTCACCACTTCCCTACGCAGCGCCTGACGACATCCGTGTTGTCCTTCGATAGGCGACATCGAGTTCAGGCAGTACCTCAAAGAGGGTGAGTTCGGCAGCGCGAGGATGCCTACCTGAGACGCGGCGCCACGCTCCAGGGTGATTGGTGCCCCGCCCGATCACGGATACCACCCCGGGTCATGGTAGACAGGGACGCACTGCATGGACCGCCTGTCCCAACTCCTCTGGCTCTGGATGCTCTTCTTCGCCGTCAACGCCCTCTGGGCGCTGGCGCAGACCGCCGTAGCCAGCACCCTGGGGGCACGGCCGGTATCCGTCGTCCTCGGCTACGGCCCCACCCTGCTCTCCGCCCGCCTGGGGAGCATCCTGTGGGCCTTCCGCCCCCTGGCGCTCGGCAGCGCGGTGAGCTTCGACGAGCCCGTCGAGGGCGCCCCCGCCAAGAGCCGCCTCCTCCAGCTCTCCCCGCCCCTCCACGCCGCCGTCATCCTCCTGCCCTGGGCCGTGCAGGTCGCCATCGCCATGGCCTGCCTGGGGTCCACGGAGGCCCTGCGCCAGTTCGTAAGCGGCTTCGCCGTGCCCTTCGAGCCCTCCCTGCTCCCCGGCCGCGTGGAGCGCTTCCTCGCGCTCCTCCGGGACGGCGACCTGCTGCGCGCCTGGGGCCTGATGAGCGCGAAGCTGGCCGCCCTCAACCTGCTGCCCCTGCCCGCGCTCGCCGGAGGCACCTTCCTCCTCCTGCCGTGGCGCAAGGGCTACCCCGTCTGGGCCGGCCTGCTCGGAATCCTCGGGCTGCTGGCCGCCGTGCCGTGGGTGCTCTACGTGCTCTACGTGGTCATCAAGGCGCTCGTCTGACGCCTACTCCTGGCGCTGCAACGCCAGCCGGGCCCCCAGCGCGACGAACACGCCACCGGTGACGCGCTTCTGCCACGCCGCCACGCGCGGATTGCGCCGCATCCAGCCCCCAAAGGCACCCGCGAACGCCGCCAGCAGCACCAGCCACGACGTCCCCGTGACGGAGAACATCAACCCGAGCCCCAGGAACTGGAGCCCCGTCGAGCCCGCGGACGCGTCCACGAACTGCGGCAGGAAGGCCAGGAAGAACACGGCCACCTTCGGGTTCAGCACGTTGGTGACGACGCCGTCGCGGAAGATGCGCCACAGGCCAGCGGGTGGCAGCGCATGCACCGCCTCGGCCGCAGTGTCCTTGCTGCGCAGCATCTGCACGCCCATCCACACGAGGTAGGCCGCCCCACCCCACTTCACCACGGAGAAGGCCAGCGCCGACGTCGCCAGCAACGTCGACAGCCCGAACGCCGCCGCGGCGATGTGGAACAGGCAGCCGACGAAGATGCCCAGCGCGGAGACGATGCCCGCCTTGCGCCCCTGCCCCATGCTCCGGGCCAGCACGAACATCGTGTCCGGCCCGGGCGTCAGGATGAGCGCGAGCACCGCCAGGAAGTAGGCCGTGAGGCGCGTCGGGTCGAAGAACATGACGGCTCCAGTGGGGGCACGACTGCCCCCGATTGCCGGTCACCGTACCCGCCGGAGCGCGCCGAGCAAAGCGCCCCACAGCATCAGACGGGCGCGCGAGTGCCCGCCCGATCCTCCGCGATTCGCGCCTCGCGCTCGCGCCGCAGGGCCCGCTCGGCCTCCTCCGCGCTGATGGGCACGGCAGGCCGGAACACCGTGCGATACACCGCCGCCGCGGTGGCGCCTCCCAGGAGCGGCGCCACGATGAACAGCCACAGTTGCCCCATGGGCACGCTCCCCGCGAACACCGCCGGCCCCAGGCTGCGCGCCGGATTCACCGACGTGTTCGTCACCGGAATCCCCACCAGGTGGATGAGCGCCAGCACCAGGCCAATGGCCAGCCCCGCGAAGCCCACCGGGGCGCGCGCATCCGTCGCGCCCAGCACCGTGAGCACGAGCAGGAAGGTGAGCGCCACCTCCGTGAGGAAGGCCGCTCCCATGTTGAAGCCGTCAGGTGAAGCGGCGCCGTACCCGTTGGTCGCGAGTCCCTCGGTCACCGCCGAGTATCCTCCGGGCATGCCCTTGGCAATCAGCAGCACCACGCCCGCGCCGAGGATGGCCCCCGCGCACTGCGCCACCACGTAGCCGACCGCGTCCTTGCCCTCCATCTTCCCCGACAGCAGCAGGCCCAGCGTCACCGCCGGATTCACATGGCAGCCCGAGATGGGGCCAATCACGTACACCATGGCCAGCAGTGACAGGCCAAAGGCGAGCGCGACACCTTGGAAGCCGATGTGGTCGCCCGCCAGCACGGCCGCCCCGACGCCTCCCAACACCAGGACGAACGTCCCGATGAACTCCGCAACGTACTTCCGGACGGCGTCGTTGTTGCGGGGGTTGCCCGCCCGAGCCAGCGCGGCCCTGTCCCTGGATGCATCCATGGTCAGCCTCGATTCGCGCGGCCAGACGCCGCGCTTCAGCGAATTCTTCCAGGCACGCTGTGCATGGACCCGGAGACGACAACGCGAAGCACCGCGTCATGGCCGCTGAGCGGCCCCTGTGCGCGGCCCAAGGCCCTCCGCCTCCCTTGATGCGCAAAGCCAGACCCTCTTTGACTTTCAGGTTTAGGGCAGACAGCCTGGATAGGCCGTCCCCACCTGGAAAGGACTTGTCATGAAGGCTGCAACGCTGCTGTTCGCCGTGACGACGATGCTGCTGATGGCCGCGTGTGGCCCCGTGGACGCGCCGGCGCCCGGCGAGGCCGCCGAGGAGCTGGGCCAGAGCACCGCGGAGCTCCACACCTGCACCAACAGCTGTTCAGCCACGGGAGGCCCGTCCATCAGCTGTACGGGCAACTCCTGCTCGTCCGCGAGCAACTACGTCGTCTGTGATGGCCAGTACACCTACTGCCAGCAGCCTCCGCCGCCCGGTCCGTGCGCCGACTTCACGCTCCACTGCCCGGGAAGCAGCACCATCCTCCGGTGCCCGACGCAGACGCAGGTCTGCATGGAGTGGACGAGCTGCTCCATCCGGTGCGACGGCGTGGAGCGCCGCTGCCCGACGCCCAGCGGAACGGTCTGCCCGCTCTAGCCAGACGTCGTGACCTGGGTGCGGCGCCGCGCGCAGTGGGCGGCGCCCGCACCAGCAAGGCACTACTTGTTCTTCATCACCCCGATGAAGGGGATGTTCCGGTACACCTCGCCGAAGTCGAGCCCGTAGCCCACGACGAAGAGGTCATCGATGACGAAGCCCTTGTAGTCGATGTCCACCTTCGTCCGGGCGCGCGAGGGCTTCTCCAGCAGCGTGCACACCTTCAGCGACGCGGGGTGCCGGGCGCGCAGGTTCTCCAGCAGGAACTGCATGGTGAGCCCGGTGTCGATGATGTCCTCGATGATGAGCAGGTGCTTGCCAGCCATCGGCTTGCTGACGTCGGTGGTGATGCGCACCTCGCCTGTGGACTCCGTGCCGCCCTGGTAGCTGGAGACGCCCAGGAATTCCAACTTCACCGGCAGGTCGATGTACTTCGCCAGGTCAATGGCGAAGAACGCCGAGCCCTTCAACACGCAGATGAGCGTCAGGTCCTTGCCCGCGTAGTCGCGCGTAATCTCCGCCGCGAGCTCGCGCACGCGCGCCTGCAACTTGTCCTCGGAAATCAGGACACCGACTTCCTGCTCGTAGAACGCCAAGGATTCCTCCGCTACACGTACGCGTTGTTCATGATCTCCCCGAAGCCGCCGCCTCCGGGGACGATGTACTGCCGGTCATCCAGGCCCCGCTCCTTCTCCCAGAGCGCGCCCGGCTCGGTGCCGAACACCTCCGGCGGGGACAGGCCCCGGTCCAACCGGAGCGCGTAGATGATGACGTCCGGATGGTCCGTGGTCATCTTCCGCAGGTACTCCGGCGTGACGATGAGGTTCAGGGTGATGATGCGCCGGGGCGTCCCGGGCACCTTGTTCTTGTAGAGCGAAATCGCCGTGGACAGGCTGCCCCCCGTGGCCCCCATGGGGTCGGGGAACAGGACGAAGGCGTCGTCCACGTCGCCGCCAATCTTCGCGCCGCCAATCTCCGAGCCCACCACCGCCTCCGCGGCGTCAATCATGCGGCTCATGATGATGTGGTCCTGGCGCACCACCGTCGGGTCCAGCGTGGCGTTCATCAGGTCGTACGTCACCTGCGACGGCAACGTGCCCGCCCGGGCGATGTTCACCGTCACCACCCGCACCTGCGGGTCGATGACCTCGCCCTGGTAGAGCCCCTGCGGGGTGGAGTCGATCATCCGAGTGGGCAGGCTGACGTTCTTCCGCGGGAACTCCGCGTTGAGCACCGTCTTCACCAGGTCGACGTACAGCGTCTCCACCAGGCGGTTGATCTGCGGCTGGATGACGCCCTTCGAACACAGCGTGGCCAGCTGGGTCAGGAGAAAGGGATTTCCCACCAGGTGGACGTGAGGCCCATAGTGGTGGGGCATCTCGTTCAGCTTGAAGGGAACGTTGGAGTACAGGGTGTCGCGCATCCGTTCAGCTCCCGCTCAGTCGAACAGTTCCAACGTCTGCGGCGGCGTGCCCTCCGCCGGTTCCGCCACGTGACACTTGCGGCAGCGCGGCTCGTACGCGCCCGCCGCGCCCACCACCACCCGCTCACCACTGGACACGATGCGCTGGGAGCGGTTGGCCGGATTCCCACACACCACGCAGATGGCCAGCTCCTTCGTCACGTACTCCGACACCGCCATCAACTGGGGCATCGGTTCGAAGGGGCGCCCCTGGTAGTCCTGGTCCAGTCCCGCGCAGATGACGCGCAGGCCCTTGTTGGCCAGCGCCTCCACCACGGCGACGACTTCTGAACCGAAGAACTGCACCTCGTCGATACCCACCACCTGGGTGTCGGGCGCGAGCCTGTAAAAAATCTCTTCAGCCCGCTCGATGGCGGTGGACATCACCTTGTGCTGCGAGTGGCTCACCACCGCGGATTCGTCGTAGCGGTTGTCGATGCGCGGCTTGAAGACCTGCACCTTCTGCTTGCCGTAGACGGCGCGCTGGACGCGGCGGATCAGCTCCTCCGTCTTGCCGGAGAACATCGAACCGCAGATGACCTCTATCCACCCGATATCTTTGGGGAATTGGTGCAAGGAACGCTCACGGGCCGGGGGCGGAAAGGGCGCGGATAGTCTGCCACGACCCCAGGGGAGTCAACTTCCCGCCACGCCCGTCCCATAGCCGAATCGTCCCCGGATGTCGCCCGCTTCCTCGCCTGCTCGTCACCGGGCCCCGCGGGCGTTGGCAAGGCTCTTGAAGAGCATTGGCTACGGACTGGCGAAGGGGGATGGGCGTGGCGGCGACGATCGGACAGATGCGGGGTGGGGCGTGGGGCAACAGGGCTTCTTTCTACCTGTCACCGGCGTCCGTCGCGTTGTTGATGCTGAACCTGCTGGACGGGCTGTTCACCCTCTTCTTCCTCCAACTGGGCGTGGCCGAAGAGCTCAACCCCATCATGCGGGAGGCCTATGAGCAGTCCCCGCTCTTCTTCATGTTCTCCAAGCTGGTCATCGTGAACGCGGGCCTGTGGCTGCTGTGCATCCACCGGCACCTCAAGGCCAGCCGCATCGCCATCCGGCTGGGCGCCGCCGTGTATGCCGTCATCGTGGTCTACCACCTCGCGTTCCTGACCCACCTGGTCATGCACTGGCCGCAAATGCTGACCTAGCCTCCACTCGCAGCGGCCGACTGTGGGTGCATTGAACAGTGGCGCAAATCTCTCTCGCGCCCGCGCTTGCATTTGGCACCCGGTATGTCCCAGGCTTCCCTTCAGCTCCGACCTTTCGGGTTCGGGGGGGGACCATGAACATCACCGACGTCCGGGTGTTTCCGGTCGAAGAGGACAAGCTCAAGGCGTACGTCACCATCACCTTGGACCACTGCTTCGTCATTCGCGATTTGAAGGTCATTCACGGCTCGACCGGGCTCTTCATCGCGATGCCAGCCAAGAAGCGGAAGGATGGGACGTACAAGGACATTGCCCACCCGCTCAACGCGGATACGCGGAGTCAAATGGAACGCGTCATCCTGATGGAGTACGAGCGACACCTCCATCAGGCGCAAGCCGGGATGCTCGTCGCAGCGCCAGCGGACCTCGACTAACGACTTCTTTCCTTCCGTCCGCGTCCAGGTTAGTCAGCGGCCCCACCATGCAGCCGCGTGACTTCAAGGTGTTCGCCGGGAACTCGAATCCCGGCCTGGCGCATCGCATCTGCGAGTACCTCAAGCGCCCTCTAGGCAAGGCGGAGGTCGGTCGGTTCTCTGACGGGGAGATTCACGTCGAGATCGGCGAGAACGTCCGCGGCCACGACGTCTTCATCCTCCAGTCGACCTGCCCGCCTGCGAACGATCACCTGATGGAGTTGCTCATCATGTGTGACGCGCTCAAGCGAGCGAGCGCCGGCTCCATCACCGCCGTCATTCCGTACTACGGGTACGCCCGTCAGGACCGGAAGGTGGCGCCGCGTACACCCATCACCGCGAAGCTCATCGCGGACCTGCTGGAGTCCGCGGGCGCCGGGCGCGTGGTGTCCATGGACATGCACGCGGGGCAGATCCAGGGCTTCTTCAACATCCCCTCGGACCACCTCTACGGCTCGCCGGTGTTCCTGGAAGACCTGCGCAAGCGCTTCCCGGAGTCGCAGGAGCTGGTCATCGTCTCGCCGGACGCCGGCGGCGTGGAGCGCGCCCGCGCGTACTCCAAGCGGCTGAACACGGGCCTGGCCATCATCGACAAGCGCCGTCCCCGCCCCAACGCGTCGGAGGTGATGAACCTCATCGGCGACGTGAGCGGCAAGGACGCCGTGCTGGTGGACGACATGGTGGACACCGCCGGCACGCTCGCCCAGGCGGCCGCCGCGCTGAAGGCCAAGGGCGCACGGCGCGTGGTGGCGTACGCGGTCCACCCCATCCTCTCCGGCCCGGCCATCCAGCGCATCCAGGACTCGGTGCTGGAAGAGGTCGTCTTCACGGACACCGTGCCGCTGTCTCCGGCGGCGCAGGCCTGCTCGAAGATCCGCCTGCTCACCACCGAGCGCCTCTTTGGCGAGGCCATTGCCCGCATCCACCGCGCGGACTCGCTCAGCTCGCTGTTCGTCTGAGCCGGCGCGCGCTTGCCTGCCGGGCGGCTTGACTCCAGGCCCTCCGGCTGGCATGTGCACCACCCTCCATCGGAGGCCTTCACAGGCGCCGTCTTCGGGGCCCGCCACTGGGGCGGGATGCCGAGGGCGCCAGGGCCGCCGGTGGCACCCGCAGTCCCATCCGTGAGGATTCCATGTCCGTCAATACGAGCACCCTCGAGGCCAAGCCGCGTGAGGGTTCCGGCAAGGGCGTTGCCCGCCGCCTGCGCGCCGAGGGTCTGATTCCCGCCGTCGTCTACGGAAAGCACCTGGAGAAGCCGGTACACATCTCCGTGAACCCCAAGGCGGTCCGCCAGGCCATCAACACCCCGCACAAGTTCAACACCCTGATCCAGATCAAGGTGGAGGGCGGTGACCGCCAGGTGCTCCTGAAGGACTACCAGATGGACCCCGTCACCCGCGCCATCCTGCACGCCGACTTCCTGGACGTGCGCCCCACCGACAAGGTGAAGGTCAACGTGCCGCTGGTGCTCTCCGGCCGCGCGCAGGGTGTGGCGGACGGCGGTCTGCTGACCCAGGCCCGCCGTGAGATTGAGGTCTGGTCGCTTCCGGGCGCCATCCCCGAGAAGCTCGAAGTGGACGTGACGCCGATGAAGATCGCTGAGGTGCTCCACATCAACGATCTGAAGCTGCCCGAGGGCGTGTCGGTGAAGACGAACGTCAACTACACCCTGGCCGTCATCAGCGCGCCGGAGGCTGTGGAGGCGGGTCCGGGCGCGGCGGCTGCCGCGGCGGCTCCGGCCAAGGACGCGAAGGCGGCTCCCGCCAAGGACGCGAAGGCCCCGGCGAAGAAGTAGTCTGTCGCCTTCAGCGGTCCTTCTGGAGCGGGGCCGGCCCGGTAAGGGGCTGGCCCCGTTTCTCGTTTCGGGAGCCACGTCATGAAGCTCATCGTCGGGCTGGGCAATCCGGGGCGCGAGTACGAGCGGCACCGGCACAACATCGGGTTCATGGTGGTGGAGGCGCTGCTGTCGCGGGCGCGCGCGGAGCTGAACCAGGAGAAGTTCGCGGCCAAGGTCGGCCAGGGCACCCTGGCGGGCGAGCGCGTCCTCTTCGTGGAGCCCCAGACGTTCATGAACCTGTCGGGCCGCTCCGTCGCGGAGGCGGCGCGCTTCTTCAAGGTGCCGGTCGAGGACGTGCTCGTCATTCATGATGAGCTGGACCTGCCCCTGGGCCGCCTGCAGCTCAAGGCCGGCGGCGGCAGCGGCGGCCACAACGGCCTCAAGAGCATCGTCTCCAGCCTGGGCGACGAGGGCTTCATCCGCCTGCGCTTCGGCATTGGCAAGCCGGAGGGCCCCAACGCCCGCGAGCGCGTGTCCGGCTACGTCCTGTCCAATTTCGACGACGGCGAGCGCCGGGAGATGGATGCGCTCATCGACCGGGCCATGGACATGACGGAGCTGTGGATTCGCGAAGGGCTGTCAGTGGCCATGAACCGGTTCAACCGGAAGGCCTGAGGCGGGCCCCCAGGCCCCCCCAGGGGCTGGCGGACGGGGCGCCCGGCCGCTTGACTTGGCGGGGGGGCCCCCATAGAAGGCCCCTTCCCTCATCGGGGATGACCCGGTGGGATGTTCTTTTCCAGCTTCCCGTGTTGGTACACGGGACGTAGCGCGAGGGTGACGGGCGCGCGGTTTCCCGTCCCCGGCGGTGGGCCTCTCAGGTCCGCTGGCCGTTTCCCCGCTCTCTGGATTCACCGGAGGGCACTCGACCCCAAGGGGAGAGAAAACAATGGCTGAGACGCAGGCCGCGACGCGGCTTCGTGAGTACGAGACCATCTTCCTGGTCAAGCCGGACCTGACGGACGACAACGTGGACAAGCTCAAGGAGCGCGTCCGCGGCATCGTTTCCCGTGAGGGTGGCAAGGTCATCCGCTTCACGGTGTGGGGCAAGAAGAAGACCCTGTTCCCCGTGGCGAAGCAGCCCCGCGCCATCTACGTGCACACCCACTTCCTGGGTGGCGCGAAGCTGGTGGCGGAAATCGAGCGCAACCTCCGCAACCTGGACGAGGTCACCCGCTACATCTCCGTGAAGATCGCGGACGAGGTGGACCCCGAGACGCGTCCGGTGCTCGAGGACGTGAAGCTGGCCGGCGACGTGGAGGAGACCCGTCCGGGCGCTCCCGCGGAGCGCGAGGGTGGCTTCCGCTCCGAGGGTTCCGAGGAGCAGGGCGGCGACTCCGAGGAGGAGTCGTCCGAGGAGGCCTGAGGGCCTTCTGGGTCAATTCGCTAGAGACCATTCCAGGATACGAGAACGCTCATGAGCAACGGAACGGATAGCAAGACGGCCTCTGCCCCCCCCGCCCGCAGCGGTGGTGGCTTCGGCGGTGGTGGTTCGCGTGGTGGTGACCGGGGTGACCGCGGTGGTGATCGCGGCGACCGCGGCGGCGGGCTGGGCGGCGACGACGACAAGCGCGGTGGTGGCCGCGGCTTCGGCCGCAAGAAGGTCTGCCGCTTCTGCGCGGAGAAGAACGCGTCGGTGGACTTCAAGGACCAGGCGACGCTGAAGTACTTCGTGACCGAGCGCGGCAAGATCATCCCCCGCCGCATC
This sequence comes from Myxococcus sp. AB036A, assembly GCF_006547355.1. NCBI lineage: Bacteria > Pseudomonadati > Myxococcota > Myxococcia > Myxococcales > Myxococcaceae > Myxococcus > Myxococcus sp. AB036A. Next base: position 22,865 of record NZ_VHLC01000006.1, read on the forward strand.
TCCGGCAACTGCGCCAAGCACCAGCGCGAGGTGGCGGTGGCCATCAAGCGCGCCCGTGGCATCGCGCTCCTCCCCTACAACGCGGTGGTCGGCTAGTCCGCCGGTCCGCACAGGAGACTGAACATGAAGGTCATTCTGCGTGAGGACATCGAGAACCTGGGCAAGTCCGGGGAACTCGTCACCGTGAAGGACGGCTTCGGCCGCAACTTCCTCCTGCCCCGCAAGAAGGCGGTTCTGGCCAGCGAGCAGAACCTCCGCCAGTTGGAGCACGAGAAGGCGGTCATCGCCGCTCGGAACGCCAAGCTGAAGGGCGCGGCCGAGGAGCAGGCGAAGAAGATTGGCGCCATCAAGGTCGCCATCAAGCGCCGCGTGGGCGATCAGGACAAGCTGTTCGGCTCCGTCACGGCGCTGGACATCGCGGAGGCGGTTGCCGCCGAGGGTCAGAGCATCGACCGCCGCCACATCCACCTGCCCGAGCCCATCAAGGCCCTGGGCAACTACGAGGTGGAGCTGCGCCTGCACCGCGACGTCATCGCGAAGATCAAGCTCGAGGTCCTGCCGGAGTAATCCTCCGCGGGCTTCACTGAAGTGAGAGAGGGCCGTCCGGGGCAACCCGGGCGGCCTTTTCCTTTGCGCCCCACCCCGCCCGTCCGGCTCACACCCCCGAGAAACCGGCTGGCGACAGATGCGTGGAGCGCTCGAGGCGCGGTGCGTATCCCGGAGCGGAAGGAGGCTCGCGCATGAGCACCACCGCCATCCCGCACCTCACCGATGAGCACCGCCCGGACCTGGACTGGCTCCGCGTGGTGGCCATCTTCCTGCTGCACCTGTTCCACACTGGGATGATGTTCAACACCTGGGACTGGCACGTGAAGAGCGTCCAGGCCCTGCCGTGGCTGGAGCCCCCCATGGAGGTGCTGCATCACCTCCGCATGCCGCTGCTGATGTGCATCTCCGGCCTGGGCACGGCGTTCGCGCTGCGGCGGCGCTCGCTGGGCACCTTCGCCGGGGACCGCGCGAAGCGGCTCCTGGGCCCGTTGGTCTTCGGAATGTTCGTCGTGGTGCCGCCGCAAATCTACCTGGAGCGGCTCCAGCGAGGGACGTTCCAGGGCAGCTACGCGGACTTCTACCCGTCCGTGTTCGGCTTCGTGCCCTACCCCGCCGGCAGCTTCAGCTGGCACCACCTGTGGTTCGTCGCGTACCTCTTCGTCTACTGCCTGCTCGCGCTGCCCCTCTTCGCGGCGCTGCGCACGGCGAGCGGCCAGGCCTGGCTCCAGCGCGCCGAGGCGTGGCTGAGCCGGGGCTGGAACGTGGCGTCGCTGTTCCTGCCGCTCGCGCTCAACGAGGTGCTGCTGCGCCGCTTTCCCCAGACGCACGCGCTGCTCGACGACGCGCGAGCCTTCATCCACTTCGGCCTCTTCTTCATCGGCGGACACCTGCTGGGCCGGTGTCCTCGCGTCATGGAGCACCTGGTGACCCGGCGCAAGGCGCTGCTGGGCTCCTGCGGCCTGCTCTTCGCCGTCATGGTGCCGCCGAACGAGTACGCCTTCCCACTGGAGACGCTGGGCCGCACGGCGCTGCAGTGGCTCTTCATCCTCACGGCCCTGGCGTGGGCGCGGGCCTGCATCCACGTCCGCCGCCCCTGGCTCCGGTACGCGCGCGAGCGGGCCTACCCGTTTTACATCCTCCACCAGACGGTCATCGTCGTCGTCGGCTTCGCGGTCGTGGACTGGCCCGTGCGCCCCTTGGGCCTCTTCCTGGCGGTGCTCACGCTGACGTTCGGTCTTACCTGGGGACTGTGTGAAGGAGTGGCCCGGGTGCCCTGGCTGCGAGCGTGCTTCGGGATGCCGGCTCGCTCGAAACGGGCCGCGCCCATCCACGCCGCCGCCCCAGTGCATACTGCCTGACGACGCCCATGACACCCTCTCCGCCCCAGGCCGGCCTCGACTGGAAGTGGAGGACGCCCGCTTCGCGCTGGCGGGCGAGGCGACGGACGGCCCGCAGACGCTGCGGCAGGTGGGCGCCCTGCGTCCGGACCTGCTGGTGCTCGATGTGCAGATGCCGGGCCTCACCGGCTTCGAGGTGCTGGAGGCCCTGGGCGCGGAGCATTGTCCGGCCGTCATCTTCTCCACCGCGTACGACACCTTCGCGCTGGCGGCCTATGAAGCGCAGGCGGTGGACTACCTGCTGAAGCCCTACGATGCGGAGCGCTTCGGCCGGGCGCTCGACAAGGCACACGCGGTGCTCCGCAGCGGGCTGCTGGACACCGCGCGGCTCCAGTCCCTGCTGGCGGCGGTTGGGCGGGCCCCCGCGGGCCGCCCGCTGGAGCGGCTGGTGGTGAAGATGGGCGAGGCCTGGGTGCCCCTTCCGCTGGCGGACGTCTGGCGCCTGTCAGCCGAGGACAAGTACGTGCGGCTCTACACGGGCCAGGGCGAGCACCTGGTACGACAGACGCTCCGCGCCCTGGAGGAGCGGCTGGACCCCTCACGCTTCGTCCGGGTGCACCGGGGCGACATCGTCAATCTGGACGCGGTGGCCCGCCTGGAGCCGTGGAGCCACGGGGATGGAATCCTCGTCCTCAGGGACGGGAGCTCCGTCGTACTCAGCCGCACCTGGCGTGAAGCGTTCCTCCAGAAGTGGGGACTGGAGGGGTAAGCGGCTCTGCTACAGGGCTGTGGCAGCAAATTTGGTTGTGTCAGCCCTGCCTGTAGAGTGGGCGGGCTGCCATGGAGAACGTCCACGAGTTCAGAGAGGGTCGGAAGGTCCACGAGGACCTCGCCGCGGAGCGCGCCGTGCTGGGCGCCGTGCTGGCGGACAACACGCTCATCGCCGCGGTAGGCGAGGTCGTCCACCCAGAGGATTTCTCCAGCCCCGCACACGCCCAGATTTTCGAGGCGATGCTGAAGCTCGACGGCCAGTCGAGACAGGTGGACCACCTGACGCTGGCCGAGGAGCTGAAGGTGTTGGGCCACCTGGTATCGGTGGGCGGCCCGGCCTACCTGATGCGTCTGGACCAGGTGGTGCCCATCGCGTCCAACGCGGTCCAGTACGCGCAGATCGTCAAGGACCAGGCCATCCGCCGCCGCCTGGCCCAGGCGGGCAGGGAGATTCAGGACCTCGCCAGCCAGGAGACGGGCGAGCTGGAGGTGCTGCTCGACGAGGCCGAGCGCAAGGTGTTCCTCCTCGCGGAGAAGAAGCGCGAGGGCGACCTGCGCCCGGTCAGCGAGCTGATGGAGCATACGCTCGACCTGCTCGACAAGATGAAGGCGGCGGCCACGGGCATCACGGGCCTGTCCACCGGCTACATCGACCTGGACAACCAGCTCACCGGCCTGCACGCCGGCGAGCTCATCATCCTCGCGGCGCGTCCCGGCATCGGCAAGACGTCCTTCGCGATGAACATCGCGGTGCACGCGGCGCTGAAGGAGAACAAGGCCGTCGGCATCTTCAGCCTCGAAATGCCCGCCGACCAGCTGCTGATGCGTCTGCTGGCCTCCACCGCACGCGTGGACATGAAGAAGCTGCGCGGCGGCCGGCTGACGCCGCACGACGAGGAGAAGTTCCAGGAGATGGCGGGCGCGCTCTACAACGCGCCCATCTACATCGACGACTCCGGCGGTCTGTCCCCATTCGACCTGCGCGCCAAGGCCCGCCGCGTGAAGCAGCGCGACCCGCGCCTGTCGCTCATCGTCATCGACTACCTCCAGCTCATGCATCAGAAGGGCAAGGTGGAGAGCCGCCAGTTGGAGGTCGCCGAAATCTCCCGCGCGCTGAAGCAGCTCGCCAAGGAGCTGGAGGTGCCCATCATCGCGCTCAGTCAGCTCAGCCGAAAGGTGGAGGACCGCAAGGACGGCAAGCCCCTGCTGTCAGACCTGCGTGAGTCCGGCTCCATCGAGCAGGACGCCGACGTGGTGATGTTCATCCACCGTGAGACATCTGACGAAGCGGGCCCCGACGGGCAGCCGGCGCAGCAGTCGAACACCGTCATCCCCGTGGAGCTCATCGTCGCCAAGCAGCGTAACGGCCCCATCGGCTCCATCGACCTGGTGTTCCTGGCCGAGTACACCCGCTTCGAGAGCCGGTCTCGGAGCGAGTAGCAGCCCTCCGTGTTCGCGCGGGCGCGGTGCACCTCGCACCCGCCCCTGCCGGTTCGCAGGGAGCAGCGGGCCCGCCCTACTCCACGCCGGTCCGCAGGTAGCGCACCACCAGCGCCCGGGCCGAACGCACCGCCGTCTCCAGCGCGCGGCCCCGTCCCAGCTCCGTGGCCAGCGCGGAGGCCAGCCGGCACCCGGTGCCCCGGCGTCCGGGGGCACGTGCCAGCCTCTTGCCCTCCAGCACTCGCACGCGGGCCGGTGTGGCCAGGACGTCCGCCAACCCCTGCGTGTCCGGCAAGTGCCCGCCCTTCACCAGCACCGCGCCAAAGCCGTGCTGTGCCAGTGCCTCCGCTGCCTCGACAGCCTCTTCCACCGTGCGCGCGACGGGGCGTCCCAGCAGCCAGCCCGCTTCATCCAGGTTTGGTGTGAGCACCACGCGCGGCCCGGCCAGGGACAGGTAGGCCCGTGCGGACAGGCGCGTCAGTGGCTCGCCCCGAGAGGTGCGCACCACCGGGTCCACCACCCACCACGCGCCCGTGTCCTCCAGGGCCCGCTGCGCGGCGTCGAGCTGCGCGCGCGAGGGCACCATGCCGCACTTCACCGCGTGCACCGGTCCCAGCTCGCGCGCGGCGGCCACCTGCGCGGACAGCACGCGCGGCGGCGAGGCCGTCCAGGTGAAGGTGCGGACACCCTGCGCCGTCTGCGCGGTGGGCACCGCCACCGGCTGGCCCCGCAGCGCGCGCACCGCGGAGACATCCGCCAAGAGCCCCGCCCGTCCCGTGGGCTCCAACCCCGCCAGCAGGAGGACGCGGGGACTCACCGGCGATGCTCGCGCGCCTTCTGCACGAACGCCTTGTAGAGCCCCACGTGCACCGGAATGGTCGTGGACATGTATTCAGGGTGCCACTGCACGCCCACGGCGAAGGTGTGCACGGAGGACTCGATGGCCTCCACCACGCCATCCGGCGCCACCGCGGTAATCGTCACGTCCTTGCCTACGCCGCGCACCGACTGGTGGTGGGTGGAGTTGACCATCAACTGGCCATACCCCACCGCCTCCGCCAGCAACGTGCCGCTCTTCACGTCCACCGGGTGCTGCGGGTGCGTGCGGTCGTGCTTCTGCTCGTGCTCGCGAGCGCCCTCCACCTCACGGCCGATGTCCTGGTACAGCGTGCCCCCCAGGATGACGTTGAGCAGTTGCATGCCGCCACAGATGCCCAGCACCGGCATGTTGCGCTTGAGCGCGCCGCGCATGAGCGCCGCCTCGAAAGCCGTACGCCCTTCCTTCAGCGCCCCCAAGCCCTCGCGCGCCTCCTCGCCGTAGGCCGACGGAGGAATGTCGAACGCGCCGCCCGTGACGAGCACCCCGGAGATGCGGTCCAGATAGGACTCCACGCAGGCCGGCTCGTCCGAATACGGCAACACGAAGGGCAGCCCGCCCGCGCGGAGGACGGCGTCCGCGTACGGAACCTTCAGCTCATAGCGGGCAAAGGGCTGCTCTCCGGCCGGACTCCAGTCCGGGGTGATGCCGATGTTGGGGCGGCGCGGCGCCGGCCCATGGTGACGCGAATGGTTGTTCATGGAAGCTCCTGGCTTCGAGGCTATGCCCCGGGGCGCCCCTGTTCAAACGCGGCCACCAGCCGCCTCACACGCTCGGTGATATCCGCGGCGAGCAGCGCGTCGGACACCACCGCCGCGCAGTGCGCCCCGGCCGCCGCCACGCTCGCGATGTTCACCAGCCCCACCCCACCAATGCCCACCACGGGCAGCGGGCTGTCACGCACCACGGACGCGAAGGCCTCCAGACCCAGCACTGGCGCGGGCACCTGCTTCGTCGACGTGGGGAAGACAGGCCCCAGCCCCACATAGTCCGCCCCCGCCGCTTGCGCCGCCCGCGCGCCCACCACGTCTCGCACCGTGACGCCCACCAGACGGCCAGGCCCCAGCAGCGCGCGCGCATCCTCGGCGGGCACGTCCTCGTCACCCACGTGCACACCGTCCGCGTCCGCCAACAGCGCCAGGTCCACCCGGTCGTTCACCAGGCACAGCGCGCCTTCCCGGCGGCACAGCGCCACCACCTGCCGCGTGGCGGCCAGCGCCTCACGGACCGGGGTGCGCTTCATGCGCAGTTGCACCACCCGGGCCCCGCCGGCCACCAGGCGAGCCGCCTTGTCCACCAGTGAAATCTCCGGCAGGACGGAGTCGTCGCACAGCAGGTAGGGACCGCGGGGAAGGTACGGGCGGGACGGTGCGTTCATCGGCTCTGGAAGGCGGGACGGCGGCGTTGACAGATGGCCACCCTGCTATAAGGTGCCGCGCTGTTTTCCAAGCAATTCTGAGGATTTGAACCATGGCGGATTCGGCGGACCCGAAGTACCTCGATAAGCGCACCGCGGAGCGGTACGTGCGCTCAGGCCAGCTCGACGAGGCGGAGTACGAGCGCCACCTCCAGGGCCTGCCCGACGTGGCGGAGAAGTCCGTCCCCGTTGAGACGCTCATGCTCGACGACGCCGACGACTTCGACGACGAAGAGGATGACTTCGAGGACGAGGACGAGGGCGACGATACGTCCGACGACAGCGATGAGGCCGAGACCTCCGCCGCCGCCGAGTCGACGGATGGTGACGCCGCCGAGGCCGACGAGGCCGGGAGCGACGACGAGGCCGCCACCGCTTCGAACGAGACCTCCGACGACGAGGGGCCGGTCTCCGCATGAGCTCCGGGGACGAGAAGCGCGGCGAGACCTTCGTGATGCGGGGGGAAGCGCGCTCCGCGTCCGAGGAGTCGATTTCCTTCAGCACCTTCATCGTGGGGCTGGGCACCGCGGTGCTCATCCACCTGGGAGGTGCGCCCAATCCTGAAACGGGTCAGACGGAGAAGGACCTGCCGCTGGCCCGGCAGAACCTGGACCTCTTGTCCATGCTGCGCGCGAAGACGCGGGGCAACCTGACGGCCGAGGAAGAGAAGCTCTTCGACGGGCTGCTCGCGGACCTCCGCCTGCGCTACGTGGAGGCGACCAAGCGGTGAAGCACTCCAGTAGGAAGGGCCTGCCCGGCGGCATCCGCTTCGCCGCCATCGTGGGCCTGGTGCTCTCCATCTTCACGGGCTGGGCAGCGCTGATGGAAGCCGTCGAGATGGCGAACTTCTACGAAGCGCGCTCGCTCCGGATGGAGCAGGAGCTGCCTCGGATTCCCGGCGCCCCGGCACTCGACCCGAAGATTCTCGAGGTCTACTACGCGGCGCTGGAGCCCATGCGGGAGCCGCGCGCGGTGCTGCTCGGCTTGCTAGCCGTTGCCTGCGCCTTTGTCAGCGTGTCCGCGGCGCGCATGCTGCGTCCGGAGAACCTGCACCGTGACGCCATGAGCCGGGTCCTGAGCCGCGCGGCCATCATCGCCGCCGGGCTGCGCACCATCGACGGCGCGCAGATGTCCGTGGCCAAGCAGCGCCTCTTCGCGGCGCTGGCGGAGCCGATGAGCAAGATGCCCGAGTTCCCACCGGACATCACCGTCGATGCCTCTCGCGAAATCCTCAGCGCGATGGGCGTGGGGAGCGCCATCTTCGGCACCGTGGTGGTGGCGGGCACCTTCGCGATTCTGGGGCAGTACTTCCGCAGCCAGCGCGTCCGCGAGGCCATGGCCGTGCTGGACGGGCCGCAGGCGGAGTAGCCCTCCTCAGAGGGCGTCGGACTCCGGCAGCGTCACCTGGCAGGTCGGTAGGAGGGCCTCCAAGATGGCGGCCCCTTCTGCGTCACGCCCCTCCAGCGCCAGCTCCTGGCCCGGAGCCACGCGCGGCAGCCGCAGCAGCTCCTTGCGCGTCAGGCCGAACACGTACGCCAGGTGGCCCACCGGCCAGCGCTCCTGCATGTGCTTGAAGGCCGCGTCGTCCATCTGGTCCAGCGGCACCGGGAGCTCCACGTCCTCGTAGACGACCCGCTCACCGCCCACGCGCCGGCCATTGCCGTACGCGATGACCTGCTCGCCTTCGTCTGGATCATAGACGTAGGCCTGGACGGCGGCGTTCGTCGCCCGGGAGAGCAGCCGGGGGAGCGCATGGTGGGCCGCATACCAGTGTGCGCCCTGCCGTCCCTCCGTGAAGGGAGCCACGTACGCCAGACGGACCACCTTGCGGCGCCGGTTGACGGACACCTTCAGCCCCGTCGCGCCCATCGCACCGTCCAGCGCCAGCGCTTCACGCGCCAACCGGAGCAGCTCCAGGCCGCCGAAGCTTTCGAGTCGTAGGAGATATCCGCCGTGTGCTTTCAGTTTCAGCCCCCCAGGGGATTGGGCGCCGCCTATACCCGGCATCATACCCGCTGGCAACTCCGGCACCCTGAAAAGCAGGTGGCTACCAGGAGTCCAAACAATTTCAGGCAAACGGAAACGTCGCGCCACGTGCGCTGCTTGCCAAGGGGTGGCCGACTCTTACGTTGGAGGCATGCGACTCGACAAGTACACAGTGAAGGCGCAGGAGGCGATCCACGAGGGTCAGGCCCTGGCCCGTCGGGCGGACAATCCGCAGTACGAACCCGAGCACCTGGCCGCTGCGCTGCTCGGCCAGAAGGACGGCATCGTCGACCCCCTGCTCCGGAAGATCGGGGCCGACGTGAAGCTGTTCGCCGCGCGGCTTGGCGAAGCGCTCCAGAAGCTGCCCCGCATGCAGGGGGGCGAGAGCGCGATGCTCGGCCAGCGGCTGCTCAAGACTTTCGACAAGGCCGAGGACGAGGCCAAGTCCCTCAAGGACGAGTTCATCTCCTCGGAGCACCTGCTGCTCGCGCTCACGCACGACAAGGGCGCGGTGGGCGAGGTGATGAAGTCCTCGGGCGTCACGCGGGAGCGCGTGCTGTCCGGACTCAAGGACGTCCGGGGCTCCGGGCGCGTGACGAGCCAGGACGCCGAGTCGACCTACCAGGCGCTGGAGAAGTACGGCCGCGACCTCACCGAGGCGGCGCGCTCCGGCAAGCTCGACCCCGTCATCGGCCGTGACGAGGAGATCCGCCGGTGCGTCCAGGTGTTGAGCCGGCGCACCAAGAACAACCCGGTGCTCATCGGCGAGCCCGGCGTGGGCAAGACGGCCATCGCGGAAGGACTGGCGCGGCGCATCGTCGATGGCGACGTGCCGGAGGGCCTGAAGAACAAGCGCCTGGTGTCCCTGGATTTGGGCGCCATGGTGGCCGGCGCGAAGTACCGCGGCGAGTTCGAGGAGCGCCTCAAGGCCGTCCTCAAGGAGATTGCCGACGCCGCGGGCGAGGTCATCCTCTTCATCGACGAGCTCCACACGCTGGTGGGCGCGGGCAAGGCCGAAGGGGCCATGGACGCGGGCAACATGCTCAAGCCGGCGCTGGCGCGCGGCGAGCTGCACTGCATCGGCGCCACCACGCTGGACGAGTACCGCAAGCACATCGAGAAGGACGCCGCGCTGGAGCGGCGCTTCCAGCCCGTCCTGGTGGGCGAGCCGAGCGTGCACGACACCATCAGCATCCTCCGCGGCCTGAAGGAGCGCTACGAGGTGCACCACGGCGTGCGCATCCAGGACAACGCCCTGGTGGCCGCCGCCACGCTGAGCCACCGCTACATCGCGGACCGGTTCCTGCCGGACAAGGCCATCGACCTGGTCGACGAGGCCTCCAGCCGCCTGCGCATCGAAATCGACTCCATGCCCACGGAGCTGGACGACGTGCGCCGGAAGATGACGCAGCTCCAGATTGAGCGGGAGGGCTTGCGCAAGGAGACGGACCCGCACTCGCAGGAGCGCCTGGGCCAGATTGAGAAGGAGCTGGCCAACCTGAGCGAGAAGTTCAACGCGCTCAAGGTGCACTGGGACGCGGAGAAGACGGCCATTGGCGCCATCCGCAGCCTGAAGGAGAAGCAGGAGAAGGCGAAGAACGACCAGGCCACGGCCGAGCGTCAGGGCGACCTGAACCGCGCGGCGGAGCTGAAGTTCGGCGTCATCCCCTCGCTCGACAAGGAGCTGAAGGCGCAGAACGAGAAGCTGGCCGAGCTGCAGAAGAACCAGAAGTTCCTCAAGGAGGAAGTCGACGCGGAGGACATCGCCCAGGTGGTGGCCAAGTGGACGGGCATCCCCGTCTCGCGGCTGATGGAGGGCGAGGTCCAGAAGCTGGTCCACATGGAGGACCGGCTGGCGAACCGGGTGATTGGCCAGCGCAGCGCCATCGAGGCGGTGTCCAACGCCGTGCGCCGCGCGCGCAGCGGACTGCAGGACCCCAACCGCCCCATCGGTTCGTTCATCTTCCTGGGCCCCACGGGCGTGGGCAAGACGGAGACGGCCAAGGCGCTGGCGGAGTTCCTCTTCGATGACGACTCGGCCATGGTCCGCATCGACATGTCCGAGTACATGGAGAAGCACTCCGTGGCCCGGCTGGTGGGCGCGCCTCCGGGGTACGTCGGCTACGAGGAAGGCGGCCAGCTCACCGAGGCGGTGCGCCGGCGGCCGTACACGGTGGTCCTCTTCGACGAAATCGAAAAGGCGCACCACGACGTCTTCAACGTGCTGCTCCAGATTCTCGACGAGGGCCGGCTGACGGACAGCCAGGGCCGCACGGTGGACTTCAAGAACACGGTGCTCATCCTGACGTCCAACATCGGCTCGCAGGACATCCAGGCCGGTATGGCGGGCAAGGAGGAGCTGGACGAGCGCACGCGCAACGAGGTGATGGACGCGCTGCGCGCGCACTTCCGGCCGGAGTTCCTCAACCGCGTGGACGAGGTCGTCATCTTCGAGCCGCTGCGGAAGAAGGACATCTACCGCATCGTGGACCTGCAGCTGGCGCGGCTGTCCAAGCTGCTGGCCGACAAGCGGCTGACGCTGGAGCTGACGGAGAAGGCGCGCGAGCTGCTCGCCGAGCGCGGCTACGACCCGACGTACGGCGCGCGGCCCCTGAAGCGCGCGGTGCAGAAGAACCTGTTGGACCCGCTGGCCCTCAAGGTCCTGGGCGGCGAGTTCGTCCCGGGCGACCACATCCAGGCGGATGCGGGCCCGGACGGGCTCACCTTCGCCAAGGTGCTGGTGGACACCTCGAAGGACGTGAAGCGCTCGGCCTAGCCCGGGCGTCCACGGATGTGCCCCGGCCCGGCGTCATGGCTTGACGCCGGGCCGCCTCCGCGCGAAGAGCCCGGCCATGAAGCCCTGGGAGACGCTGGAGCGCGCAGAAGTCCCGGACGTGGGGGAAGTCACCCTGGCCCGGCGCGGGGACGAGTACGTCTTCCGCGTACGGGGCCAGACGCTGATGTCCAGCCGGCAGCACGGCTCCGAGGAAGCGCTGGCGGAGGCCGGCTGTGAAGGGCTGGCGGGCCGAAGCGGCGTCCGGGTGCTCGTGGGCGGGCTGGGCTTTGGCTACACCGCCCGCGCGGTGCTGGACCGGCTGGGTCCCGACGCGCGTGTCACGGTGGCGGAGCTGCTCCCCGTCGTGGTGACGTGGAACCGGGGGCTGCTCGCGCCGCTGGCCGGAGCGCCACTGGAGGACCCGCGCGTCACCGTGGTGGAGCTCGACGTGGGCAAGCACATGGCCCGGCAGTCCGGGACCTATGACGCCATCCTGCTCGACGTGGACAACGGCCCCACCGCCCTCACCCACCCCGACAACCACGGCCTCTATGGGCGCGTGGGGCTGGCGCACGCCGTCCAGGCGCTGCGGCCAGGAGGCGTACTGGGCGTGTGGAGCGCCGGGCCCTCCCCCGCCTTCGAACGCCGCATGGAGCAAGCGGGCTTCACCGTCCAGGTGCTGCACCCGGCGGCGCATGGCACCAAGGGGACGCGGCATACCCTGTTCATGGGCAAGCGGAGGCCCCAGGGACGGCGTTAGTAGGGGCCCCATGATTCCTTTCTCCGTCCTCGACCTCTCGCCCGTCACGCAGGGCTCCACCGCGGCCGACGCGCTCCGGAACACGCTGGACCTGGCACGGCACGCGGAGGACTGGGGCTTCAAGCGCTTCTGGCTGGCCGAGCACCACAACATGACGGGTATCGCCAGCGCGGCGACGTCCGTGGTCATCGGCTACGTGGCCGGGGGGACGAAGCGCATCCGGGTGGGTTCGGGCGGCGTCATGCTGCCGAACCACGCGCCGCTGATCATCGCGGAGCAGTTCGGCACGCTGGAGACGCTCTACCCGGGGCGCATCGACCTGGGGCTCGGCCGGGCGCCGGGCACGGACATGCTGACGGCGCGCGCCCTGCGGCGGGACCTGGCGGCGAGCGCGGACACCTTTCCCCAGGACGTCGTGGAGCTGAAGTCGTACTTCGAGCCCACCGAGCCGGGGCAGCTCATCCAGGCGGTGCCGGGCGCGGGTTTGAAGGTGCCCATCTGGCTGCTCGGCTCCAGCCTGTTCAGCGCGCAGCTCGCGGCGATGCTGGGCATGCCGTTCGCCTTCGCCTCCCACTTCGCGCCCGATGCCCTGCTTCAGGCCCTGGACATCTACCGGGAGCGCTTCAAGCCGTCCGAGTCGCTCGAGCGGCCCTACGCCATGGCCTGTGTGAATGTCTTCGCGGCGGATACGGATGCGGAGGCGCAGCGCCTCTTCACGTCCGTGCAGCAGCAGTTCATCCGCCTGCGCCGCGGCACGCCCGGTCAGCTCCCGCCCCCGGTTGATGACATCGACTCCGTGGCTTCGCCCTTGGACCGCGCGAGCGCCGACCACGCGTTGAAGTACTCCATCATCGGCGCGCCCGACACCGTTCAGCAGGGCCTGGCGGCGTTCATTCGACTCACGGGAGTCAATGAGCTGATGGTGACGGGAATGGTCTACGACCACGCCGCGCGGCTGCGCTCCTTCGAGCTGACTGCGCAGGCGCACCAGCGACTCGCCGAGGCAGAAGCGGCGCAGCCGGCCTGAAGCACCGCTCGCGCCCTCCTCCCAGGAGGAGCGTGAAACACCGCGTCTGTAGCATTGAACGACACACACGCCTCCGCCCTGTAGCGGAACGCGCTACACGGCCACGCGCCTCGTCCTCGCGAACGCCGCTTCTCCCAGCAGCAGCATGGCTGCGCGCCCCGTGGCGCGATGGGTGCACACCTCACGGCCGCGGATGGCGCTTCGCCTCGAAGCGCGTCACGGGAAGCGAGTAGGCTTTCCCTCGGGAGACGTTCTGATGCGCAGGCGGCTGTACCTTCTAGGCATTCCCGTCGGAGCCATCGCCATCGCCGCTGTCTGGGCGAGCACGCCCCGGCTGCCCCGGCCTCTCGAACTGGGCGCACTGCCCGCCACGACGGAGCCTGGAGAGGAGCTGTCTGGCGGACAGGGCTCCGTGCCGGACCCGGGACGCAATGCCTTCGGCCGCGCCCCCATGAACATGCCGCGGACGCGCTGGGAGGACTTCCACGCGGGCAAGCGCGTCTTCGGCCGCGACTGGACGGACGTGGACGGCCCCATCCAAGTGGGGCCGCTGTTCAACGCCCCCTCGTGCATGACCTGCCACGTAAAGGATGGACGCGGTCAGCCCCCCGCCTCCCCGAGCGAGACGCCCATCTCCCTCGCGTTCCAACTGAGCGGGCCAGACGGCCGTGGGCCGCATCCGGTGTATGGCGCGCAGCTCGACGTTCGCCATGTCGACGGAACCGGCGCGGAAGGCAGCGTCGAGGTGACGTACGAAGAAGTCACCGGCCGGTTCGCCTCGGGCGAGACCTACGTCCTCCACCGGCCCCGCTACCGATTCACCCAACTGTCGAAGGGGCCCCTCGGAGAAGAGACCCGCTTCTCTCCTCGTGTCGCGCCCGCGAACTTCGGCCTCGGCCTGCTCGAGGCCATCCCCGAGGCGGCGGTCCTGGCCCACGAGGATTCGGAGGACCGTGACCAGGATGGCATCTCCGGCCGGGCCAACCGTGTGCGGGACGCGGCGACGGGACAGACGCGGCTGGGGCGCTTCGGCTGGAAGGCCAACCAACCCACGCTGCACCAGCAGGTGGCACACGCGCTCGTCACCGACATGGGACTGACGACGGAGCTGTATCCCCGCGAGCAGGGACGCGAGGCCGGCGAGGCCGCCCCACCCGAGGTCAGCCCCCAGGAACTGGACGCGCTGCTCATCTACGCGCGATTGGTCGCCGTGCCCAAGCGCCGGAACTGGGAAGCCGCCGACGTCCTGCGCGGCAAGGCGGTGTTCGGCGCCATCGGCTGCGCGGGGTGCCACGTGGCCACCGTCTTCGAGACGGAAGGCGTGCCCGGCTTCCCCGAACTGTCCGGCCAGCGCATCCGCCCCTACACGGACCTGCTGCTCCACGACATGGGCGAAGGGCTCGCGGATGCCCGTCCGGACGGGCTCGCCACCGGCACCGAGTGGCGCACCCCGCCGCTGTGGGGCGTGGGCCTGGTGAAAGCGGTGAACGGGCACACCCGCTTCCTGCATGACGGGCGGGCTCGCGACCTGGAAGAGGCCGTGCTGTGGCATGGCGGCGAGGCCGCGCCGGCCCAGGAGCGCTACACGCGCCTGCCGCTCGTGGACCGGCAGGCACTGCTCGCGTTCCTCAACTCACTCTGAGCCCTCACCCACTCAAGAAGCGCTGACGCCGGAGACGCCTCCGTCGCCAGCGAGCCGCCGCATGGGCTGGACCCTTCCATACGTGAGCGAGCGCCACAGCCACTCCGCGGGACCGAAGCGGAAGCGCGCCAACCACAGACGGCTGAACACCACCTGCGCCGCGAAGATGACGCAGCAGATGACGACGATGCGCGACGCCGGCAGCTTGCCGATGAAGCCCAGGCCCCAACCGCTATAAATCCAGATGCTCACCGCGGACTGCATCAGGTAGTTCGTCAGGGCCATGCGTCCCACGGGCGTCAGCACGCCAAGCCAGCGGCTCCAGCGCTCCCGCTGGAAGAGCAGCGCGAAGGCCGCCACATATGCCGCGCCCATGGCGATGAAGCCGGGCTCCTGGAAGCCGTTGACGATCATCATCCAGGGCCCCTTCGGGTCCCACTCCAGCACGCCGGCTTTGCGCAGGCGGAACAGCAGCAACCCACCGCCATTGAGGACGAGGCCCACGCTCAGCCCCCAGCCGAGAATCCGGCGCAGCAACGCCCGGTGACGCTCCACGTCCTGCAACAGGAGCAGACGCCCCGCCAGCAACCCCAGCAGGAAGCGCCCCAGGATGAGGCTCATCCAGAGCACGCGCCGGAAGCCGCCGCCGAGGTTCTCCAGGAAGAAGCGTGCGTTGCCCACCTGTGCCGTCCAGAACGACTCGCTCGACAACGCCACCAGGGTGTCGGCTCTCAAGGCCATATCCCTGGCCTGACTGGCCTTCGCGGCCTCGGCCGCGGCCTCCGCGCCGTGCAGCAGGATGGGCGTGTAGCGCATGGCGGCGGGCACCAGGAACGGCATCACGGTGACGAGCCCCAGCGCCCAGAACAGCACCGTGCGGTTGGAGCGGGCCCGGAAGGCCATCAGCAGGAAGCCCACCATCGCGTAGGTGTGGAGGATGTCGCCCGTCCACAACAGAAGGGCGTGCGCCAGGCCGATGCCGAAGAGCATCAGCAGCCGCCGGCGGTAGAGCGGCGCGCCGGAGACGCCACGTGCCTCGGCCCGCGAGAACTGGAGTGCGAAGCCCAGGCCGAAGAGGAACGAGAAGATGGTGATGAACTTCTGCGTCACGAAGAGCTGATAGATGGCGCCAATCACCTGCTCCAGCAGGTGCGCATCCAGCGCGGTCGCAGCCTCACGGGGCATGAAGGCCCGTCCACTCAGCCACATGAGGCTGTTGGACACGAAGACGCCCCAGAGCGCGAAGCCACGGAGGGCGTCCAGCAAGACGACTCGCTCGGAGGCATCCACCGGACGCGCCATGGGCAGGTCGTCCGCCACGGGAGAACCAGATTGGGACATGCGTGAAGCAGACGCGCTCTGCCTCCTGGCCGTCAATCCCGCCCCTTCGAGGGTGGCGGGACATGCGGGCTTACCCCTCCTGACACGGCGGGTGTGCTGTAGTGGCACCCCGCTCCCCGACGGACAGGAGTCCGCCCCGTGAAGATTTCCCCTCTGCTTTCCCTGCTGCTCATCTCCCTGGCCGCGCCCGGCGGCCTCGCGCTCGCCGCGGAGACGCCGCCCGTCCTGGGTGGGCTCGATGCCATCTACCCAGAGCTCGACGCGCTCTACCGCGACCTGCACCAGACGCCGGAGCTGTCCAACCAGGAAGCCAAGACGGCGGCGAAGCTGGCCGACCGGCTGCGTAAGCTCGGCTTCCAGGTGACGTCCAAGGTGGGCGGGCACGGCGTCGTGGCCCTGCTCCGCAACGGCCAGGGCCCCACGGTGATGCTGCGCGCGGACATGGACGCGCTGCCCGTGGAGGAGAAGACGGGCCTGCCCTATGCGAGCAAGCAGAAGGCGAAGGACGCCGCGGGCGCGACCCACCCGGTCATGCACGCGTGTGGCCATGACGTGCACATGACGTCGTTGTTGGGGACGGCCACGCTGCTGGCCCGCTCGAAGGACCGGTGGCGAGGCACACTGCTGCTGGTGGGCCAGCCGGCGGAAGAGGTGGGCGCGGGCGCCCGGCAGATGCTCCAGGACGGCCTCTTCAAGCGCTTCCCCAAGCCGGACTTCGCGGTGGCGCTCCACGTCAACACCGCCGCGGCGGGCACGGTGGAGTTCACACCCGGGTATGCGATGGCGAGCGTGGACAGCGTTGAAATCACCCTGCATGGCAAGGGGGGACATGGCGCCTATCCCCACACCACCGTGGACCCGGTGGTGATGGCGGCGCGCGTCGTGCTGTCGCTCCAGACGCTCGTCAGCCGCGAGAAGAACCCACTGGAGCCCGCGGTGGTGACGGTCGGCTCCATTCATGGCGGCGCCAAGCACAACATCATCCCCGATGACGTGAAGCTCCACCTCTCCGTGCGCTCGTACAAGCCCGAGGTCCGCAAGGCCCTGCTGGACGGCATCGAGCGCATCGCCAAGGCGGAGGCCATGGCCTCCGGCGCGCCCCGTCCACCCGACATCGCCATCACCGAGGGCACGCCCTCCACCTTCAACGACCCGGCACTCACCAAGCGGCTGGTGGGCGCGGTGTCCCGCGTCCTGGGCGAGAAGAACCTCCAGGAGGCGCCTCCCGTCATGGGCGGCGAGGACTTCTCCGAGTACGGGCGCGCGGGCGTTCCCGCCGTGATGCTCTGGCTCGGCTCCACCGAGCCGCGGCAATACGCCCAGGCCATGTCCGCGGGGACCGCGCTGCCGTCGATGCATTCGCCCCTCTTCGCGCCGGACCGCGAGCGCACGCTGCGCACGGGCGTCACCACGCTGACCACCGCCGCCCTGGAGCTGCTCGACAAGCCGTGATGGCCGGGGAGCGCGCAGCGCCTTGCCCCCGGGCCGGCACCTGTTCGGCGGCGGGGTTCGCGAGACGCCCACGCTGATTTGACTCGGGGGAATGCGAAACCGTAGACAGGGCTCCTCTCGCATCGCGACAGGATGTCCCCCTTGCTCAATCGCAATCGTTCCCTGCGAGCCCTGCTGGGGGCTTCGCTGTGGTGGGTCGTCTCCGGCTTCCAGTCCGAGGCCATCGTCAGTCACGAAGGCACGGTCCGCAGTGGAACCTCCGTCTCGCTGAGCCTCCAGGTCTCCTCCGGGCCTGGCCAGACCTCCGCGCGCACCGGTCAGCTGGTGGCCTGCATCGCCCTGCCCGTGGGCTGGCAAGCGCCGGGCGGCAGCTACACGCATGCCGGCTCGGCGGCCACCGCCGCGCAGCCGGGCGCCGCGGCGCTCTCCGCCGAGGCCCAGTCCGCCTGGCCCGTCGACGGCGCCACCTGGCACTGCCTGGTGTCGGAAAACGTGACCACGACGAACCAGGAGGTCCAAACGACCGCGCAGCTCACGCTCCCCGTGCCCGCGGCGGCCCAGGGGGCCTACCGGGTGCGGTACCAGAGCGGGTTCCGCGAGATGACGCCTCCAGTCGGAGGGGGGCAGGCTCCGACCTACCAGCCCACGGACTTCTCGGGACGCCTGGAGCGCCTGCTCCACGTCAACGTGGCGCCCGCCACCACCTTCGACGACTGGCAAGCAGGCGTCGCCACCGGCATCCTGGTGACGCCGTCCGTGACGCGCGCCTGGCATGGCAACGGGACGTTCCTGGCGGCGGCCACCGGCAACCCGGAGCTGCTTCGCTCCTCGGACGGTCGCCAGTGGACGGGCTTCGTTCCCGTGGCGGAGGGGACCACGTCGCCCCTCCCGCTGGAGCGGCTGGTCTACTCCCAGCGCAAGTGGTTCGGCCTGTCGAACGGGCGCATCGTCGTCTCGTCCGACAACGCGCATACCTGGGCCCCCGCCTACCAGGACCCGGCGCCCGGGAGCCGGCGCTTCCTGGAGCTCGCGCTCAGCGGAAACCGGATGGTCGCGGTGGGCACCGCGGGCCTCATCGCCAGCTCCACGGACGGCCAGCGATGGACCGATGAGAGCATCAACAGCGCCTATGACGTCGTGACGCTGGTGGCCGGTCAGAGCAGCTTCCTCGCCGTGGCCAACCCGATGGCGGGCGCGCCCTCCCAGCATCCTGTCCTCGTGCGGCCCCAGGGCGCTGGCGCCGCCTGGGAGGTGTTCCAGCCCGCCACGCTGTCCGGGCTCACCATCGCCCAGCTCGTCGCCGGCAATGGTCGCTTCCTCGCCTTCGCCCGGCCCAACCAGTTGCCCCCTCTGGCGCCCCAGGCGGTGGACCCGACGAGCGGATTCTTCCTCTCCGAGGACCTCGGCGGCACCTGGACGCGCGTGGAGAGCCTCCGGCTCCCCGCCGACGCTCCGCTCCCCACCCCGCTCATGACGTTCGTGGACCAGAGCTTCGTCGTCAGTTGGACGGCCGTCGACCCGCAAGTCGTGGGAGTGCTGCCCTCGTTCGAGCTGCAGGTGTCGGCGGATGGCAAGGAATGGACGGCGCACCCGACGGGCGCGGGCGGCAACTATGCGTCCACGGCCTTCGCCACGGGCGACACCTCCGTGGTCGCGGTGAGCCAGCGGCGTCTGCTGGTGGCCTCGCGCCGGCCCTGGCCGCTGCCGGAGCTCCTCACGGAGACGCTGCCCCCGTTCCGGCTGGGCTCGGCCGCCAACGTGGAACTGAGCACGCGCGGCTCGGGCACCCTGACGTTCGAGCTGGAGGGCACGCTGCCCTCGGGCCTGACGTTCTCCCCCACGACGGGTACCTTCACCGGCACGCCCGCGCAGTCCGGCAGCAGCGCCGTCACCGTCCGGGTTCGCGACGCGCGCGGCGGTGTGGCGGCGCGCACGTACAGCGTGGACGTGGTGGGCACCCTGAGCATCTCCAGCGGCGCGATTGCGTCCGCGACCCAGGGCACCGCGTATGAGGCGCGCTTCACCGTCCAGGGCGGCCGGGCGCCGTATACGTGGAGCCTGGACGGCGGCACCGTGCCCGGAGGCTTGACGATTCAGCAGCGCGACGGCGCCTACGTGCTGAGCGGGATTCCGACCGCCAGCGGCACCTTCCCGCTGACGGTGCGGGTGACGGACTCGGCGAACCAGACGGCGGCGCGGAGCGTGTCGCTGCAGATCGCGCCCCCGCCTCCTCCAATTGACGACAAGGGCGACGCGCCCAGCGGCTGTGGTTGCAGCGGCGGCGGCGCGGGCGCCCAGGCACTGGGGCTGGCGGTGCTGGCACTGATGGGCCGAGCCCGCCGCAAGCGCTGAGCCCGACGCACCCTGATTCCAACCCGGCCCGCGTGGACGCGCGGGCCGTCAGTTGCCCAGCCGCGTCAGCAGCCACTCCCGGACGTAGGCCCAGTCGCGTTTGACCGTGACGGGCGACACGCTCAGCACCGCGGCGGTGTCCAGCAGGTCCAGGCCCACGAAGTAGCGCAGCTCCAGCATGCGCGCGAGCCGCGGCTGGAACGTGTCCAGCTCCGAGAGCGCGCGGTCCAGCTCCAGCACCTCCATGCTCAAACCCGCCGGGACATCCGCCGCCACGTCCCCCAGGCTCACCCGCTCCAGCCGGGCCTCGCGGAGCTGCGCCCTGCGCAGCCGCGCCCGGTCCACCATCACCCGCCGCATGGCCTGCGCCGCGGCGCTGAAGAAGTGACGCCGCGCCTCCACTGGGGCCCCCGCGCTGAACAGACGCAGCCACGCCTCCTTCACCAACACCGCGGGTTGCAGTGACGGCGTCGACGCCGCATCGGACATGGCCCGCTGCGCCATGTCCCGCAGCTCCCGGTAGGCCGCCGCCGTCAACGCATCCCGCGCGCCCTGCTCGCCCTTGCGCGCGTGGTCCAGCAGCTCTGTCAGCTCCGACATGCCCACATTCACCTCCAGGCCAGACGGGTTCGCCGCCCTCACAGAAACTACGCTCTCAACGAGAAATCTTGGAAAACTGGGGCGGATACCCCTCACGGTGCAACGATTCCCCCGTCCGGAGGGGCTGGGAAACGACAGTGTCCTACAGTGGGAGGCGTTCACCCGCTGACGTCAGGCCGAGGCGCACCCGCAGGCACGGCGGAAGCAGGGCATTCCGGTATTTCCCCGGGTCGTGCTAGCGAGCCGCTCGCGTCCGGCGGGCCACACCCTCCGTCCGGGCGCCACCACCCTCCGAGCCCGGGAGTCGCCATGAAGCCGCTGCTGTCCGCCCTGCTGCCGTTGCTGTGCCTTGCCTCCTCCGCCTCCGCAGCGCCGCAAGCGCCCGTCGCCGTGCAGTCCGACCTGGCCTTCCTGTCCGGACCGCCCACGCTGACCTTCGCCGCGGACTGGAGCGTCACGCTCAGTGGCCAGCCGGAGGCGGGCGGCGCGCTGGACATCGCCTATGACACCTCGCGCCTGCCGCTGTGCCGGGGCACCGGGTGGACCGTCACCGGCTTCGCCATGTCGAACCGGGGCCCGGTGCAGAGCTTCCCCGTGGCGGATGCCACCACGGTGGACGCCATCGCGCAGACGCAGCTGGCCCTGGCCCAGGGCGGCACGTTGGAGCTGTGGTTCCAGAACACGGACGCCACCGGCTGCTCCCACTGGGATTCGAACCTCCAGTACAACTTCCACACGTGGGTGACGCAGAACCCGACGATTTCGTTCCACCCCGCGCCGGCGTGGACGTACACGGTCCACGGCACGCTCCAGGGCGGCACCACGCTGATGGTGGACTACGACATCGGCCGCATCGCCCAGTGCCGGGCGCAGTACCTGAACTACAAGGCCTGGGGCACCACGGCGTACTACCGCATCAACGGCGGCCCGGTGACGATGCTCAGCCTGACGGCGAGCTGGGGTGAATGGGACGCCGAGTTCTGGAGGCAGATCCCCGCCTTCATTCCGCTGCCGCCCGGCCCGGCGACGCTGGAGCTGTGGTTCTCCTCCCAGGACCGCAAGGGCTGCCAGCAGTGGGACTCGCGCCACGGGCAGAACTACGTCTTCGCCATCCAGTGAGCTCTCGCGCTCCGGGGCGCTTCGACGCGTCGAACAGGTGATTCCAAGTGATGCCCGGCGCGGTCCAACGGTCGCCGGCAACGAAGGCCGTGTAGACGGCGCCTGCGCCAGGGACGCAGCCCCATGACGAGCGTCCCCTGACGGGGCGCGCCTCTCACGCCCCCAGCGACAGGAGCCGCTCCACCGCCGCGCGCACGTCGCGCAGCAGCGCCGGGTCCGTCACCGCAACGAAGATGGTGTCATCCCCCGCCACCGTCCCCGCGAGCCCCGGCAGCTCCCGCTCCTTGTCCAACGCCAGCGCGAGCACCGGCGCGAACCCCGGCGCCGTTCGAATCACCAGCAGGTTGGGCGGCGCTTCCAGGATGGTGACGCGGGGCCGCTCCGGCATCACCGCGGGCGTGGTCGGCGCGCGCTGATAGCGCCCACCCACCTTCAAGATGCCCAGCTTCTTCAGGCGCCGCGACAGCGTCGACTGGCTCGGCGCTTGGCCTTCGGCCTCCAGTAGCTGTTGCAGCACGGCCTGATCGCCGATCTCCCGCTCGGCGATGAGCCGCAGGATGGCCTCGTCCAGATTCATTCCCACCAACATGCATCCCCGTGAATATTCATGCAAGAACATGCATGCGCCTGTTGCGAATAATCCGCTTGCGCGGCGCGTCTTTCTGCATAATATCCGCCGCCTTTTCGCGGCAATGCACGCATTTTCACGCATATTCATCACGAATATGCAGGTAGCCGCTGCCGGGGAGGACAGGCCCATGAAGCACGTCACGCACATCAAGGATCTGGGGCCCGAAGGCGTGGAGGCGGTGCTCGCGCAGGCGTTTGCGTGGAAGCAGAAGGGCCCGGAGCACGCGCTCTTCGCCAACACGCTGCTGGGGATGGTGTTCTTCAACCCGTCGCTGCGCACGCGCACCTCGTTCGAGGCCGTCATGCTGCGCGGCGGTGGCAACGCCATCATCCTGGACGTGGGCGCTGGCGTCTGGAAGCTGGAGCACCGCGAGGGCGCGGTGATGAACGCGGACCGGGCCGAGCACCTCAAGGAGGCCGCGCCCGTCCTGTCGCGCTTCGTGGACATGCTCGGCGTGCGCACCTTCTCGCAGGGTGGCGGTGACGAGGAGGACGAGCTCGACCCCGTCATCAACGCGTTCCGCAAGTGGTCCACCGTGCCGGTGGTGAGCATGGAGTCCGCGCGCGAGCACCCCTGCCAGGGTCTGGCGGACATGCTGACGCTGCGTGAGACGTTCGGCAGCACGAAGAAGCTGCCGGTGACGCTGACGTGGGCGCCGCACATCAAGCCGCTGCCCAAGGCCGTGCCCAACTCCTTCCTGCTGAGCGCGGCGGCGGCGGGCTGCGAGATTCGCGTGGCGCACCCTCCCGGGTTCGACCTGCACCCGGCCGTCCGCGCCGAGGCGGAGGCGTACGCCAAGGCCACGGGCGGCAGCGTCACCTATACGCACGACCAGGACGAGGCCCTAGCCGGCAGCCGCGCCGTCTACGCCAAGTCGTGGGGCCCCACGGCCGCTGCGGCGTTTTCGCCCAATGACGTCTCCGCGCTGCTCGCGTCCTATTCCGGTTGGATGCCCACCCGCCTGACGATGTCGCGCGCGCAGAAGGACGCGGCCTTCCTCCACTGCCTGCCCGTGCGCCGGAACGTGGAAGTGGCCGATGAGGTTCTGGACCACCCGAGCAGCCGCGTCGTAGACGAAGCCGGCAATCGCTACCACGTCCAGCGGGCGCTGCTGCACTGGATGCGTTCGCGCTGAGCGGCCCCTCCGCATTCTTCCTTTTCTGACTTCTTCGAGGACTCACGTGCCCCTTTCGCCCGACCCCTACTCCGCGCTTCGCCACGCGGCGAAGTACGTGCAGCAGTTCCGCCGCAAGACGTTCGTGGTGAAGCTCGGCGGCGCCATGCTCAGCGACCCGCGTCTGCGCCGCGCCGCCTGCGAGCAGATTGCCCTGCTGTGGACCTTCTCCATCCGCCCCGTCGTGGTACACGGCGGCGGTCCGGAGCTGGACACGCTGTGTGACGCCCTCCACCTGCCGGTGGAGAAGGTGGCCGGCCGCCGCGTCACCTCCGCGCCCGTGCTGGACGCGGCGAAGATGGTGCTCGCGGGCAAGCTGCACACGGACCTGCTGGCGGACCTCCAGGCGGCGGGCGTGCCCGCGGTGGGCCTGAGCGGCGTGGACGCCGGCCTCATCAAGGCGCGCAAGCGCCCGCCCGTCATGGTGACGGAAGCCGGTGCCACCGAGGGCAAGCTGGTGGACTACGGCCTGGTGGGCGACATCGAGCAGGTGGACACCCGCGTGGTGGAGCACCTGCGCTCGGCCGACTACGTGCCCGTCATCGCCCCCCTGTCGGGTGGCACGGACGGCGCCGTGTACAACACCAACGCGGACACCGTGGCCGCGGCGCTGGCGGTGGCGCTGTCCGCCGAGAAGCTCTTCTTCCTGGTCCAGGTTCCGGGCCTGCTGAAGAACGTGAGCGACCCGTCGTCGCTCGTCACGCTGGCCAACCTCACGGACCTGGCCACCATGGAGAGCACTGGCGCCATCGCGGGCGGCATGAAGCCCAAGGCGCACGCCATCCGCCACGCGCTCGTGGGCGGCGTGGGCAGCGTGCACCTGGTCAGCGGCGTGCAGCCCAACGCGCTCCTGGAGGAGGTCTTCACCAACGAGGGCAGCGGGACCATGGTCGTGCGGGAGAACGCGCAGAAGCCCGCGGGGGCGGTGGGATGACGGCGGCGGAGCTGCTCCAGGCGCTGGTGGCCATCCCCAGCGTGTCAGGTGACGAGGGCCGCATCGCGGACACCGTGTCCGGGTGGGCGGAAGGCTGGGGCGCGCGCGTCCAGCGGCAGGGCCACAACGTGTGGTTCTCCGTGGGGAGCGGGCCGCGCCGGCTGCTCGTCAACTCGCACCTGGACACGGTGAAGCCGTGCGCCGGGTGGACGTACGAGCCCCACGCGCCCGTGTGGCGCGAGGACCGCCTGTACGGCCTGGGCAGCAATGACGCCAAGGGGTGCGTGACGGGCATGCTGCTCGCCGCGCGGACCCTGCTGGCCGAAGGCGCGCCCACGGGCGCGGAAGTCGTGTTCGCGTTCACCGCGGAGGAAGAAACGGGAGGCCAGGGACTGGGAACGCTGTTGCCCAAGCTGGGCCCGCTGGACGCCGCCATCGTCGGCGAGCCCACCAGCCTCAAGCCCTGCACCGCCCAGCGCGGCATGTTGCTGCTTCGCTGCACCGCGCACGGCAAGAGCGCGCACGTCGCGCACGCGCACGCCACGGGGGCCGTCAACGCCATCCACCTGGCAGCGACGGACATCGCGGTACTGGCCGAGCTGCGCTTTCCGCCCCACCCGCTCCTGGGCGAGGCCCGGGCGCAGGTGACGCAGGTGTCGGGGGGCCTGGCGCGCAACCAGGTGCCGGACCAGTGCGAGTTCTTCGTGGACCTGCGCACCACGCCGGGCATGGAGCACGCGCTGGTGGCCCGGCAGGTGGCGGGCGCGTTGAGGAGCGAAGTGAAGGTCCATTCGGAGCGCTACCTGCCGAAGGCGACGTCGGCGGAGCAGCCCATTGTCCGCGCGGCGGTGGCCGCGTCGGGCGCGCAGCCGGTGGGCTCCAGCACGGCGTCGGACTGGGCCTTCCTGGGGGACATCCCCGCGGTGAAGGTGGGCCCTGGCGACACGCTGCGCAGCCACCTGGCGGACGAATTCATCACCCGGGCGGAGCTGGAAGCCGGCGCCGCCTTCTACACGCAACTGGTTCGGGGTTACTTCGAGGAGGTGGCTCGTGGCTGACACGCTGTGGGGCAAGGGCCTTCCCCTGGACGCGGCCATCCACCGCTTCACGGTGGGCAACGACCCGGTGGTGGACCTGGCGCTGGCGCCGCATGACGCGCTCGGCTCGGCCGCGCACGCGCGGATGCTGGCGCGCGTGGGCCTGCTGAAGGACGCGGAGGCCAAGGCCCTGGTGACGGCGCTCAAGGCGCTGCACGACGAGGCCCGCGCGGGCACGTTCGTCATCCGTCCCGAGCAGGAGGACGGCCACACCGCCCTGGAGGCGGCGCTGGTGGAGCGCGTGGGCGAGCCGGGCAAGCGCATCCACCTGGGGCGTTCTCGCAACGACCAGGTGCAACTGGCCCTGCGCCTGCTGCTGCGTGAAGAAGTGCTCACGCTGGGCGCGCGGGCGGCGGAGCTGGCGGGGGCCTTCCTGGACTTCGCGCAGGCGCACAAGGACGTGGCGCTGCCGGGCTACACGCACCTGCGCCGGGCCATGCCTTCCACCTTCGGTCTGTGGGGCATGGCGTTCGCGGAAGGGCTGCTGGAGGAGTTCGAGGCGCTGCGCGGCGTGTGGGCTCGGCTGGACCGCTGCCCGCTGGGCGCGGCGGCGGGCTTCGGCGTGCCGCTGCCCATCGACCGGGAGTACGTGGCGGCGCTGCTGGGTTTCTCGCGCGTGCAGCGCAGCCCCATCGACGTGCAGAACGGACGCGGCCGCCACGAGTCTGCGGTGCTGGGCTGGGCCTGCTCGGTGGCGGGCACGCTGGAGAAGTGGCTGTGGGACGTGCAGCTCTACAGCATGGACGAGTTCGGCTTCCTCGGGCTGCCGGACGCGTACACCACGGGCTCGTCCATCATGCCGCAGAAGAAGAACCCGGACGTCGTGGAGCTGGCCCGGGGCCGCTGCCGCGAGCTGCGCGGGCTGGCGCATCAGGTGGAAGCCGTCGCGGGCGGACTGCCCTCCAGCTACCACCGCGACTTCCAACTGCTGAAGTCCCCCACCCTGACGGCGCTGGGCTCCACGCGGGAGCTGCTGGACGTGCTCACCCGGCTGGTGCCCGCGCTCCAGGTGAAGGCGGACGCGGCGGCGCGTGCCAGCGACGACACGCTGTACGCAGCGCACCACGCCTATGCGCTGGTGGCCCAGGGACAGGCCTTCCGTGACGCCTACAAGCAGGTGGGCCGCGAGCTGGTGGAAGGAACGTTCCGTCCAGACCGCGGCGCCCTGACGGCCACCCATCTGGGTGGCGCCGGAAACCTGGGCCTGCCCCAGGCCCGGGAAGAGCTGGCCGCCTCGCGCGCCTGGCTCGATGAGACGCACCGCCTGGTGGCCGATGCCGCCGGGCGCGTCTGGACGGTTTGAACCGCATCCCCGTGAGGAGCGAATCATGAGCAACAAGAAGAACGTGGTGCTGGCCTTCTCCGGCGGACTCGATACCGCATTCTGCGCCGTCTACCTGCGCGAGCAGGGCTACGACGTCACCACCGTCACGGTGGACACCGGCGGCTTCCCGCCCGAGCAGTTGGAGCGCATCGCCGCGCTGTCCAAGCAGCTGGGCGCGGTGGAGCACGTGACGGTGGACGCGCGCGAGACGCTCTTCCAGGGCTACCTGCGCTACCTCATCGCGGGCAACGTGCTGCGCGGCCAGGTCTACCCCCTGAGCGTGTCCGCGGAGCGGGCCTGCCAGGCGGCGGAGGTCGTCCGCGTGGCGCGCGAGAAGGGCACCCAGGCGCTGGCGCACGGCAGCACGGGCGCGGGCAATGACCAGGTGCGCTTCGACGTGGCCTTCCGCTCGCTGGCGCCGGAGCTGGAGCTGCTCACGCCCATCCGCACGCTGTCCCTGAGCCGGCAGCAGGAGCTGTCCTACCTGGCCGAGCGCGGCGTGCACATGCCGCCGAAGCTGGGCTCCTACTCCGTCAACGAGGGCATGTGGGGCACCTCCGTGGGCGGCGCCGAGACGCTGGACTCCTGGAAGGCGCTGCCCGAGGCGGCCTTCCCCGGCGGCGAGCTGTCGCAGGACCTCAAGCCCCATCCCCTCACGGTCTCCTTCGAGAAGGGCGTCCCGGTGGCGCTGGACGGCGAGAAGCTGGGCCCCGTGAAGCTGGTGGAGGCGCTCAACGCGCTGGGGCGCACCTACGGCATCGGCCGGGGCGTGCACCTGGGTGACACGATTCTGGGCATCAAGGGCCGCGTGGGCTTCGAGGCGCCGGCGGCGCACCTGCTCGTCACCGCGCACCGCGAGCTGGAGAAGCTGGTGCTCTCCGGCAAGCAGCTCTTCTGGAAGGAGTCGATGGGCAACCTCTACGGCTCGCTGCTGCACGAGGGGCACTTCTTCGACCCGCTGGTGAAGGACCTGGAGGCGTTCCTCACCTCGTCGCAGGAGCGCGTGACGGGTGACGTGCGGCTGGTGCTGCACCCGCGCACGCAGGTGGTGGAAGGCGTGCGTTCGCCGCACTCGCTGATGGACGCGAAGGTGGCGACGTACGGAGAGGCCAACGTGTTGTGGAACGGCTCGGAAGCCGCGGGCTTCGCCAAGCTGTACGGCGTCGCGCAGATGCTCTCGCATCGCGCGAAGTGAGGGTGCCATGAAGGTTTTCGTCGACAAGGTAGGCAGTGTCACCCGCAACCTCGGCCTGGGCCGTACCGTCCACCTCGCGTCCGAGGTGAAGGCCGAGGAGGGCGCGGTGGTGGCCGTGCGCATCCACGGAGAGAAGAGCACGTACAACCAGCTCGAGGACGTGCACGGGCGCCTGGTGACGCTGCACGCCGGTGACATCGTCGTGGGCGCGCTGGGTCACCGCAACGCGCTGCACGGCTATGAAGGCGTGGTGCCGGCGTCCGTCACCGTGGGCGAGCGGCTGCACGTGCTCAACATGGGCGGCGTCATCGGCAAGTGCACGTCGCACAACCACGGCGTGGGCCTGCCCTTCGAGGCGGAGGTGCTGGGCCAGGTGCTGGAGTTCCCGGAGCTGATGTCGCGCACCGGGCAGCCAGCGCACGTGTCCTCCGGCGCGCTGAAGGGCACGTCGTCGCCGGTGAAGTGCCCCGTCGTCTACGTGGTGGGCACCTGCATGAACTCGGGCAAGACGTTCGCCGCGGCGGCCATGGTGCGCAAGCTGGCACAGGCGGGCTTCCGCGTGGGCGGCGCCAAGCTGACGGGGGTGTCGCTGATGCGCGACACGCTGAGCATGCAGGACTCCGGCGCGGACGTGGTGATGGACTTCACGGACGCGGGCATCGTCTGCACGGGCCCTCGCACGGGCGCGCGCGTGGCGCGGGTGCTCTTCTCCGAGCTGGCGGCGGAGAACGTGGACGTCATCGTCGCGGAGACGGGCGACGGCATCATGGGCGAGTACGGCGTACAGGGCATCCTCGCGGACCCGGAGCTCAAGAGCCTGGCGGGGGCGTGGGTGCTGTGCGCCAACGACCCGGTGGGCGCATCCGGCGGCGTGCGGCACCTGCGCGAGGCGTACGGCATCGAAGTGGACGTGGTGGCCGGACCGGCCACGGACAACGCCGTGGGCGTGCGCTTCGTGGAGCAGGTGGTGGGCATCCCCGCTCGCAACGCCCGCGCGGACGCGGCGGCGCTGGGCGGACTCATCCTGGAAAAAATCGCCCCCAAGCTGGGCGCGGGGAGGAAGTCATGACGCAGGTCAACATCTACATCCTGGGTGCCTCCGGCTTCGGCGGCGGCGAGCTCTTGCGCATCCTCTCCGGCCACCCCGCGGTGGGCAGCATCCGCGCGGTGTCGCGGCACCACGCCGGCGAGCCCATCCACAAGGTGCACCCGCACCTGCGCGGACTGGTGGAGGGCCGCTTCGAGGGCGAGCCCGACTGGAAGTGGCTGGCGGACTGCGAGCAGCCCGTCGTCTTCAGCGCGCTGGGCCACGGCGACCTGGCCAAGCAGTTCGCGGGCCTGGAGAAGCAGTGGGCGGAGGTCGGCATCGCCGAGCGCCTGCTGCTGGTGGACCTGTCCTCCGACTTCCGGCTGGACCACCCGGGCCGCTACGCGGGCGCGTACGGTCGGCCCCACCCGTCCCCGGAGCTGCTGGGCACCTTCACCTACGGCCTCACCGAGTGGAAGCGCGACGCGGTGAAGACGGCCAAGCGCATCGCCAACCCGGGCTGCTTCGCCACGGCGGTGCAGCTGGCGCTCCTGCCCATCGCCTCCACGCCGGGCCTGGGGCTGCTCGCGGTGTCCGGCGTCACGGGCTCGTCCGGCTCCGGCTCGCTGCCCGGTGAGGGCACGCACCACCCGACGCGCGCGCAAGACTTCCGCGCGTACAAGCCGCTGGAGCACCAGCACGAGGCCGAGGTGGAGGTCATGCTGGTGGCCCACGGCGCGCAGCGGCACCGGCTGGCCTTCGTCCCGCACTCGGCGCCCATGGTGCGCGGCATCTTCGCCACCGTGCAGTTCGAGTGGCCGGAGCACGGCGGCGCCGTGGTGACGGCGTCGCTGATGGAGCGCTACCGCCGCTACTACGAGGGCTCGAAGTTCGTGCGCATCGTCGAGGGCACGCCGCGCATCGCCGCGGTGGCCGGCAGCAACTTCTGCGACATCGCAGTGGCCACCAAGGGCCGCTCGGTGGCCGTCATGGCGGCGCTCGACAACCTGGTGAAGGGCATGGCCGGCCAGGCGGTGCAGAACTTCAACGTCGCGCTGGGGCTGCCGGAAGACACGGCGCTGCGCCAGGCCGCCTGCTACCCGTAGGCCGCGCGTCCCTGGGGCCTGGGCGCACGCGTCCAGGCCCCCCGCTCGCAACGGCCGCATCCTTCGCGAGCAACTCCCGCATCAGCTTGCGTCCCAGGACGAGCCCCAGCAGCAGGCTCACCCCCATGCCGGTGGCGGACACGGCCGTCATCCACGTCTTCCCCTGCCCCAGCGAGCTGCCGAAGAGCGCCGTCAGCAGCGTCCCGGGGAGGGTGCCCACCACCGCGCCCAGCGCCAGCGGGACGTAGCGGGCGCCTGACGCGGACGCCGTCGCCAGCATCACATCCGCCGGAATCACTGAATTGATGCAGGCCAGGAAGCCGAGTTGGAAGCCATGCTCGCGCGCCGCGCGCTCGAACACCGGGTGCTTGTCCCCGGCCAGCCGCCGCATGGGCTTGCGGCCCAGCCTGCGCGCCAGCAAGTGGATGAGGCCCGAGGCCAGCAGCGTCCCGACGAGCGCGTAGGCCGTGCCCGCGGCCATGCCGAAGAGGATGCCGCCCACCGCCGTGAAGAGCTGCCCGGGAAGCAGCGTCACCGGGCGCACCGCGAGGAGCAGGATGAAGGCCAAGGGCGCCAACGCGCCCAGGGGCCTCAGCCAGCCCGACAGCGTTTGCTGATCCAGGTATTGCGGCCCCAGCAGCCGCAGCCCCACGAGCAAGCCGACGGAGATGCAGAGCGGTCCGATGAGCTTGAGGCCCGCGCTCAGCCGTCCTCCCTTGGAGCGAGGGTGCTTGGACATGGCTCAAAGCTGGGAAGCCCCACGCGGGAAGGCAAGAGCAGCCAGGCGAGCGATGACACCTTGCATTCCGCCTCACCCTGGCAATTTGCGATGCCCTCCGTACGAGCAAGACCAACATCGAGTGCGTCTCTGTCCAGCTCAACTGCGCTATCGTCCCGCGCTTTAAGTCAAGACAGGTAAGGACGAATGCATTTCGAGTTGGCCTTCGTACTGATTTTCGCCATCGCGACCGCTGTGGCCATCGCCGCGCGGTACTTCAAAATCCCCTATACGGTTGCCCTGGTCGTCGCGGGTCTGCTGTTGGGTACGTTCAAGGCGTTCGAGCCGCCGCACCTCACGAAGGAGCTGCTCTTCGCCATCATCCTCCCAGGTCTGCTCTTCGAAGCGGCCTTCCACGTCGAGTTCCGCAAGTTCTGGAAGAACAAGATGGCCATCCATGCCCTGGCCATTCCAGGGCTCCTGGCCTCCGCGGGGCTCACGGCCTTCATCCTCACGCGCGTGGTGGATGGGTTGGACTTCGTCCATGGCTTCGGGATGCTGTCCGCGCTGGTGTTCGCGTCCGTCATCGTGTCCACGGACCCCATCGCCGTGGTGGCGCTCTTCAAGTCACTGGGCGCGCCCAAGCGGCTGCTCATCCTGGTGGAGGGAGAGAGCCTGCTGAACGACGGTTCCGCCGTCGTGCTCTTCACGCTCATCGTCGCGGTCGCCACGGGTGGCCAGTTCACGGTGGGCGGCGCCCTGTTCGACTTCATCAAGGTCTTCGGCATGGGCGTGCTGCTGGGCAGCGCGGTGGGCTTCGCCGTCGCGCAGGTCATCAAGCGCGTGGACGACGCCATGGTGGAAATCACCCTCACGGTCATCGCGGCGTACGGCTCGTTCGTGCTCGCCGAGCACTTCCACTACTCGGGCGTCATCGCGTCGGTGGTGGCCGGCATGCTGTGCGGCAACTGGGCCACGCACGAGGGCATGAGCCCCGCCACCCGCATCGCGGTGGAGAGCTTCTGGGAGTACCTGGCGTTCGCGCTCAACTCCGTGGTGTTCCTCCTCATCGGCCTGGAGGTGCAGCTCTCTTCGCTGCTGGCCTCGTGGAAGCCCATCCTCGCGGCCTATGTGGCGGTGATGGTGGCCCGCGCCGTGGTCGTCTACGGCGTGTCCGCGCTGCTCCGCTTCACCAAGGAGAAGATGCCGTGGACCTGGAGCGCGGTGCTCACCTGGAGCGGCCTGCGTGGCGCCATCTCTATGGTGCTGGTGCTCGGTCTTCCCACGGACTTCCCGCACCGCGAGCTGCTGGTGAACATGACGTTCGGCGTGGTGGTCCTCTCCATCATCTTCCAGGGCCTCACCATGGCGCCGCTGCTGCGCAAGCTGCGCATCACCGGCCTCAAGGACGCGTTCCAGGAGCAGTACGAGCTGGCCCGCGGCCGCCTGGGCGCCATCCACGCTGCGCAGGCCGCGCTGGAGGGCATGCGCCGCGCCCGGGAGATTCCCGGGGATGTGGTGACGCAGCTGGAGAAGGACTACCAGGAGAAGGAAGTCGTCGCGGAGAAGGAGCTGACGGCGCTGAAGCAGCAGTCGATGCGCTTCCACGAGGAGGAGCACCAGGAAGCGGTCCGCCGCGTGCTCATCGTGGAGAAGGCGGCGCTGCTCAAGGCCTACCAGTCCGCCACCATTGGCAAGGAGGCCTTCGCACGGCTGACGGCGGACCTGGATGAGCGCATCGCCGCCGCGGACGCCGCGGAGAACCACGTGCCGCCAGAGGGTGAGACTCCGGCCGTGGCTGGCGCCGCGAGCGCCTGATTCATCCGGGCACGGCACATCCGCCTGAGGACATTCAGGCGGGTTTGCCGTGCCTGCTGCGTCTGGGCCTCCTAGACTCTCGTGTGTGAAACCACGAAAGCAGGCGTTCCCGAGGCGACTTCGCAGAGTGCTCGTCGCCACTGATTTCTCGGAGGCGAGCACCCACGCGGTGGGCAGGGCTGGACACCTGCCACTCGCGGACGGCGCGAAGGTGCTGGTGACACACGTCCTCCCCAGCCGCATGCCCGCGGAGGTGGGCGCCCGAGCGCTCCAGGCCACCGCGCGCGAGCTGGAGCGGGTCGCCGGCCGGCTGCGCAAGATGCTGCGCGCCGAGGGCAGCTCCGCCACGGTCGACACGCACATCGCTCGCGGCAAGCCCGTCGAGGCCATCCTGCGCCGGGCCCGGGCCTTTGGCGCGGAGCTCATCGTCCTGGGCCGGCATGGCGACAAGCCGCTGCGCAACATGTTCCTGGGCTCCACGGCGGAGAACGTCATCCGCGGCGGAGACCTGCCCGTGCTCATCGCCAACCGGCGGGCTCCTGGGCCCTACCTACGGCCCGTCGTGGCCGTGGACGCGGACGAAACGTCCAAGCGCGCGGCGAGCTTCGTTCCCACGCTGATGACGCCCGGCTCCGAGCTGACGCTGGTGCACGCGTATGATGTGCCGCTGGAGTACGCGGTGTTCCCCGGGCTGACGGCGAAGGAGCACAAGCGCTACCGGCAGACGTTCAAGGCGACCGCGGAGCGCAAGCTCAAGGCGTTGCAGCGGGAGCTCGATGCAGTCGACATCCCGTACCACCTGGTGATGGAGAACGGCGGCTCACGCTCCATCGTCCTCGAGTTCGTGGACGACCAGGGCGCGGACCTGCTGGCGCTGGGCACCCGGGCTCGCTCCGGTGTGGCGTTCGCGTTGCTCGGCAGCGTCGCGACGGACCTCATCCGCGAAGCGAAGTGCGACGTGCTCGTCGTCCGCGAGGCCGAGCCCCGCGACTAGCGTGAGGGCCCCCGCTCGTGCGGGCTCAGGCTTCGGGGGCCTTGCCTGCCTGGGTGTCGGTGGCGGGTGATGCCCCTGCCTCTTCCGTCGCAGTGGGCTCCACGCCCCCGGAGTCCTGCGCCTGCGATGCAGGAGCGTTCGCGTCGCTGGATGGCGCCTGAGCCGGCGCGGAAGCAACCGTCGCCGAGAGGGCCGCGGCCGTGAGCGCGTCTCCCGCCACAGCCGTGGACTGGGCTTCTCGCTGCTCCAGCCGCGCCCCGCCCTGCTCCGCCGCGCGGAGGAACTCGTCGTATTCGGACTTGCGCTCCGCTGCCTTGGCCTGGGTTTTCACCGACTGCTGTGCCGCGGCGTGCCGGCCCATCATCACCGCACGCGCGCTGAGCACGACGCCTCCAGCAAAGGCCGCCAGGCTGAACACGGAGCCGATGTCCCCGGCCCACAGCCCGTACACGCCGCTCTGGATGAAGGCCATCGCGTTCAGGAAGGCCGCGCCCGTGAGCGCCGCACCGCCCGCCGTGGTCCACGGACGCAGCTCCATCACCCGCGCGGCGCCGTAGCACAGCACCGGCAACATCCCGAGCACCCACAGGTTCTCCAGCAGCACCGCCAGCGCCACCCGCAGCACGCCCACCGGCACCGCCTGGATGCGCACGCTCAGCCGAAGCGTCAGCGCCACGCTCAGAATCGACCCCGCGATGAGCGCGATGAACCCCAGTCCCATGATGAACTGGAAGCGACGGACACGGACGCGCAGCGGTTCGAGGACACTCGTCTTGGAGCTCACGGGCAGGCAGCCTACTCCACTTCAGCCCTCTTCCTCTTCCGCGTCCGTCGTTCCCCCCGGCGTGCGGGCAGGCGGGCCGTCCCCGTAGAAGACCTCCTCCAGCACCAGCCCCTGAGCCGGCGCGGTGGGCCCGGCGCGCTTGCGCTCCTTGGAGACCAACACCTCCGCCACCCAGGACGCGGGCCGCCGTCCCTTCCCCACCTCCACCAGCGTCCCCGCCAAGTTGCGCACCATGTGCTTCAGGAACGCGGTGCCCTCCACCACGAACGACACGGCGTCCCCCGACGTGCCTTCCACCGCCAGGCTCCGTATCTCCCGCACCGCGTGCTTCGCCTGGCAGTCCGCGGCCCTGAAGGCGGAGAAGTCATGCCGCCCCAGCAGGTGCGTGGCCGCCTGCCGCATGGCCTCCACATCCAACGGAGCGAAGACTTCCCAGTGCGTCATCCGCCGCAGGGGCGAGCGCGTGCGCCGGTTGCTCACGCGATACCGGTAGCGCTTGCCCCGGGACCACCGGCGCGGGTCGAAGTCCTCGGCCACCTCCACCGCGTCCACCACGGCCACGTCGGGAGGCAGCAGGCCATTGAGCCCCATGACGTACGCCTTCATCGGCAACACCCGGGGCGAGTCGAAACAAGCCACCTGCCCGGAGGCATGGACGCCCGCATCCGTGCGCCCCGCCGACGCCACCGACACACGCACCCCCAGCAGCCGCTCCAGTCCGGATTCCAGCACCGACTGGATGGAGGGCCCGTTGGGCTGCACCTGCCAGCCCACGTAGCGCGTTCCTTCGTATTCGAGCGTCAGCTTCAGCCGGGGCATGGGTCAGCGGTACTTGAGCCAGGACTCGAGCAGCTCGGCCACCATGCGGCCCGCGGGAACGTTGTTGCGGCGGGCCACCGCCTCCAGCGCTTCCGAGACGGCGGGACTCAGCGGCACGGCCAGGGTGCGCGGCTCGGTGCGGTCATCGTGGGCCGGGGGCTCCGGCTCCGGAGCGGGCATGGCCTTCGCGGTGTCGAGCGCGTCCGCCACATCCGACAGCTCCAGGGCCTCCTCCGACGTGGGCGCGGCCGCGGCGCGCACGGCCAGGCGGCGCTGCTCGGCGGCCAGCTCCTCCTCGAAGAGCTGCTTGATGAAGTTGGACAGGTGCAGCGCCGTGGGCGTGAAGTCGTACGCGTCCAGGAAGGCGTCCAGGTCCTTCTGCATCTGCGCGGCCGTCTGGTAGCGCTTGTCCCGGTCGCGCTCCAGCGCCCGCATCAGGATGGTCTCCAGGCGCTCCGGCAGGTCCTCGCGGAAGTACGACGGCGCGTAGATCTTCCCGTCCGTGATGCTGCGCATCACCGCGGCCTCGGACTCACCGGTGAAGAGCTTGAAGCCGGTGAGCCACTCGTAGAGCACCACGCCCAGGGAGAAGACGTCACTGCGGCAATCGAGCGGCTTGCCCAGACACTGCTCCGGGCTCATGTAGCTGAGCTTGCCCTTGATTTCGCCGTTGCGCGTCTGCTCCATCTGGTTGGCCGCCTTGGCGATGCCGAAATCCAGAATCTTCACCGAGCCGTCGAAGGCGACGACGATGTTCTCCGGTGACACGTCCCGGTGGACGATGTTGAGCGGGTTGCCGTACAGGTCCACCTTGGTGTGCGCGTGGTGCAGGCCCGCGCAGACGCACGAGGCAATCTTCACCGCGTACACCAGCGGGAAGGGAATCCCCAGCGCCTCCGCCTTGGGGACGACGCGGCGCATGTCCCGCCCGGACACGTACTCCATCGCGATGAAGTAGCTGTCAGCAATCTTCCCCAGGTCGTGAATCTGCACCACGTTGGGGTGATTGAGCTGCGCGGCGAGCCGGGCCTCGTTGAGGAACATCTTCACGAAGGCCGCGTGCTTGGTCAGATGCGGGCGGATGCGCTTGATGACGACGGGAGACTCGCGGCCGTCCTCCTGCTGCTGATGCGCGAGGAAGATTTCGGCCATGCCTCCCACGGCGATGCGGTCGATGAGGCGGTACTTTCCAAAGCGGCCGGTGTCGCGCTGCGGGGCGGCGGGAGGCATGACGTGGCGAGCCTACCCGTGCCGGACCAGGGAGTGGCAACTATTCAGGTTCAAAGCTGCATGCATCCTTGGCCTCATCCCAGCGCCCACCCCGGTCAAGGCATCCGTCGACTTTCATGAAGCCCCTGCACTCGTAGACGAGCCACGAGAAGACAAAGACCATGCACATGATGAACACGACCCGCTCCCAGGGCTTCATCCCATTGGAGCGTACCAGAGGGCGTGTGAGCAAACCGAGGGCCCGCCTCCCTGGCCTCTATTCCTAACGGACCTGCACCCGATGCACCTTCAGCGCGGGCTCCTGTCCGGGCGGCGGTGGGAAATCCAACGCGGACGGCGCCAGCGAGCCCAACGACTTCCCCAGGCGTCCCGCCTGGGACACCCCTTCGAGCACCATGGCCTCGAAGCGGCGGGCGGGCAGTCCCGCGTGGTTGCAGCACGCCACCAGTTGACCTCCCGGGCTGACGACACGCGCGGCGGCCTCGGCCAGCCGGGCATAGTCGCGCGCCGCGGAGAACCGGCCACTGCGCGTCGTCGAAAACGACGGCGGGTCCGAGATGACGATGTCGAAGGACTCGCCCTTCTTCGCCAGGCGCTTCAGCCAATCGAACACGTCACCGGCCACATAGTCATACCGGTCCACCGTCTGGCCGTTGAGGCGCGCGTTCTCCTCGCCCCACTCCAGCACGCGCCGGCTCGCATCCAGGTTGAGCGCCCGCTTCGCGCCGCCCGCCATGGCCACGACGCCAAAGGCACAGGTGTACGAGAAGAGGTTGAGCACGGTGAGGCCCCGCGCCTGCGACAGCAGCCACGCCCGCGTGTCCCGCATGTCCAGGTACAGCCCCACCGACAGCCCCTGCGCCGGACGGATGAGGAACTTCAGGCCGTTTTCGAGCGCGGTGAAGGACTCCACCGCTTCGCCCCGGGCGGGCGCCTCGGGTGCGAGCGACTCCTTCGCCACGTTGGCCAGGACACGCGCCTCCCGGGGCCGGCGCTTGAGGTAGAGGCTTCGAGGTGCCCAGGCGGCCATGGCCGCGTCGAGCAGCGTCTGCTCCTCATCCGGCGTGAAGTCCCGGTAGAGGCTGATGACGTACACGTCACCAAACACATCCGCCGTCACATCCGGCACGCCGTCCGCTTCGGCGTTCACCACGCGCCAGGCCGTGGTCCGCGCGTCTCCCAGCAGCGGCCCGCGCCGGC
Organism: Myxococcus sp. AB036A; assembly: GCF_006547355.1. Taxonomy (NCBI): domain Bacteria; kingdom Pseudomonadati; phylum Myxococcota; class Myxococcia; order Myxococcales; family Myxococcaceae; genus Myxococcus; species Myxococcus sp. AB036A. Next base: position 60,362 of record NZ_VHLC01000006.1, read on the forward strand.
CGCGCGAGGCGCGCAGCGTCTCCACGAGAGAAGAAGGCAATGTGCCCATGCCGCCCCTCAACTGCCCAGACGCGCGCGCGTCCAGACACGCTCCAGGGCCTGGGTCGCCGCACGGGAAAGCGCCACGTAGTCGAGCCCCAGCAACTGCCCCTCCCGCACGCAGACCCGGCCGTTCACGATGGTCCACCCCACCGGCGAATGCGCCAACTGCCCGAGCAGATAGGGAGAGTAGCCCGTCTCCGGATCCGCGGTGGGCACGACGTCGTAGACGACGAGGTCCGCGATGCTCCCCTCCTCCACGCTCCCGGAGGGCAGGCCGAACAGCCGCGTGCACAGCTCCGCCGGGCCGTTGACGAGCAGGTGCGCCAGCGCGCCATCCACGTCCGGCATCCTTCCGGAACGGGAGATGCGCAGCACGCCCACCAGCGCGGCGAGCAGCTCGTCCTGGAGGCTGCCATGGCCCCCCGTGCCGAGCCCCAGCAGGTGGACCCGCGACAGCACCGCGTCCATGGGGTCCGCGCCACGCTCCAGCGCGCGCACGCCCCGGGCCGCCAGCGCCACGAAGGCACCGCTCTGCTCCAGCAGCTCCGCCTCCGCGCTGTCCAGCACGCGCGCATAGCCCGCGATGGCACGCGGCCCGAGCAGCCCCAGCGCATCCAGCCGCGGAACCACGCGTTTGCCGTGCTGCGAGTAGGTGGTGGAGAGGTCGTCCTCGCTCTCCGCGAGGTGGAAGACGGTGGGCGCGTCCAGCACCCGGCTCAGCTCCGCGATGCGGCGCAGCAGCGCGTCGTCACAGGTGAACGACGCATGAAAGCCAAGCGCGCCCCGGACCAGCGGGTGGTCCCGATGCGCGCGCGTGAAGTCCGCGTTGGCGTCCAGCCACGCCTGCGCCTGCGCCGCGCCGTCCAATCCGTGGGTGGAGTGGCTCGTCACCAGCCGCAAGCCCACCGCCTCCGCGGCGCGAGCCTGGGCGGCGAGTCCTCCGGCCACGTCCTGGCAGGACAGGTGCTCCACCGCCAGGGTGACGCCGTGACGCAGGGCCCGGGCCGCCGCGTAGCGGGTGAGGGCCTCCACGTCCTCGTTCGTGAGCAGCCGCGCCACGTGCCGGAGCCGGTCCAGGCGCTCGCGGGGCGGAAGCATCAGGAAGTGTCCCGTCGGCGGCAGCAACTGGCCGTTGACGAGGTGCGTGTGGCAGTCCACCAGGCCTGGCGCCACCAGCCGGCCATGACAGGCGACTTCCCAGTCCCCGGGCAGCACGGGCACCTGGGCGTCCGGAGCCATGCGGCGGATGGTGTTGCCTTCCACCACCACGGCCATGCCATGGCGGACGCGTCCGTCCGCCCTGAACACGGCACAGTTTTTCAGAAGCAGGCGGCCTTCCATGAAAGCTCTGTTCTAACACGGGCGCGGCGTGGCGCGAGCGGCGCCGCCGCCAGCGAGCATGTTAGGGTCCGTACGGTATGACGCCGCTGAGCCCCGCCGTGAACTCCCCGTCTCCCGTGGCGGCCCCCTCCCCGGGAGGGGCGCTGGCCTTCCGGGGTTTGTGGCTCTTCTCACCGCGGGCAGATGCCCTCATCGTCGCCCTGCCCCTGGCCCTGGCCCTGTGCACGGCGGCCGCCAACGTCTGGCTGGCCCCGGGCGCCGCGGAAGGCGCGCACCGCCTTTCAGCCTGGACGGCGCAGAACCTGCTCGGCAACGCCACCCACGTCATCCTCACGTTCCTGCTCTTCGCGGTGCACCGGGACGTGCTGACGTCCGCCCCGGGCCAGCCCCGGCAGGTGCTGGCGGGTTCGCTGGGCATGCTCGCGGTGGGCACGGTGCTCTTCTTCACCTTCTACGCGGAGCGCACGGCGCACACGTATGGCGTGGCGGTGATTTTCAACGTCTTCGGCACGCACCACACCCTGTCCCAGCACCGGGGCATCTGGTCACTCCACGGGCTGCGCGCGGGCAAGGCCGGCCTGCCCGGCGCGTCGGCGCTGGAGCGCAAGCTGCAACAGATGTACGTCCCGCTGCTGCTCACGCTGCTGCTGGTGCGCATCTTCTTCGTGCCGGAGGCCCCCGGGCCCGATGCGCCGGCGTACCTCGACATTGGCCAGGGGGCGGTGCTCCCGCACGGCACGCTAGGGGTGCTGCTGGCGGTGTGGCTGGGCTACTTCATGCTGCTGTTCCGCACGGTGCTGCGCGCGGAGGCCGTCAGCGGGCCCAAGGTGCTCTACCTCCTGGCCATGGCGACGGCGACCGGGCTGGTGCTGGTGGCGCCCACCTGGGGCTACGTCATGCTGCCCGGCATGCACGGCCTGGAGTACTACATGCTCACCGCGCGGATGCTGGAGCCGCGCGAGGGTGACCCCCCCCGGCTGCCGCGGAAGTTCATCGTCCCGGCGATGATTGCGTCCATGCTGCCGCTGTTGGCGCTGGGCGCGGTGCACGACCTGCTCCAGCAGGGCGTGGTGCGCGGCGCGCTGGGCAGCAACATGGGCGTGGCGGAGACGCATCCCCTGTTGCGCGCCATGACGTCCCTGGGCTTCGCGGTGGTGCTGGCGCACTACTTCGCGGACGCGCTCATCTACCGCTTCCGGATTCCCTCCATCCGCGCGGTGATGCTGAAGCGGCTGGGCTTCAGCTAGCCGCAGGGAGCATCGGTGGCCCCCTGTCGCTCCGCGTTGGCCGCGAAGGCATCCCGGAGGAACAGCGACAGGCCAGGGCGCACCTTGTCGATGTTCTCCGTGAAGCGCGTATCCGCCACGTACATCTCCCCCAGGCCCCGGTGCATGGCGGGTGGGCACGCGTAGAACCACTTGCCCAGGTAGTGCCGGTGCGCCTCCGCCAGGTCCATGGCCGCGGCCGACGCGGCGCTGGTGCCCGCTGCGAGCAGGTCCGCCAACGCCTGGAAGAGGGCGTCCCCCTCCTCCTTGATGCGCTTCCAGTCCTCCTTCTTGTAGCGCGCCGCCCTCCGGGCGGATTCCTTGTAGGCCTCCGTGTTCCCCCAGCGCTGCTTCGCCTCCTCCTCGTACTTCGAGGGGTCGAAGTCGCCAAAGGCCTCGAACATCGCGTCCTTGTCCACGTGCGTCCCCTTCTCCAGCGCGTCCAGCGCCGAGTCCACGGCATGCACCAGCGCGTCCAGACGGGCGGCCCGCTCTGTCAGGAGCTGCCGCTGCATCCGCAGCGCGGTGCGCAGGTCGAAGGTGGGGTCGCCCAGGATGCGGCGGATGTCCTCCAGCGGGAAGCCCAGCTCCTTGAAGAAGAGCACCTGCTGGAGCTTCTGGAGGTCCGCCTGTGAATAGAGCCGGTAGCCGGCCTCGCTGCGGTCCGAAGGACACAACAGGCCCAGCTCGTCGTAGTGGTGCAACGCGCGGATGCTGATTTTCGCCAACCGGGCGACCTGGCTCACCGTCAGGGCCATCTCCACCTCTTGATGAGGAGGTGTAGGGCCTCACGTCGCGTGAGGGTCAAGCCCCTGGGCGGGGGTGCTGCCACTTCCGGCCGGGCACCGGGCTGACGACTCAGCCCTCGACCTCAGCCGCCCGAGAGGAGCCACCCGCACGAGGCAGGTATGGCTCCCCCCGGAAGGACACGGCTCAGTACGCGTTGTTCTGGCCGAACGTCTTGATGGTCTTCTTCTCCAGCTGGCGCTGACGCTCGGTGGCCTCGGAGTCGACGGAGGCGTTACCGGCCAGCGCGTCGGCGGAGGCGCCGAACAGCTTGCGGATGTTGTCGCCGAACAGGGTCACCACGCCGATGGCGGCGATCGCGATGAGGGCGACGATGATGATGTACTCGGTCATGCCCTGGCCACGAGCCTTGCGGAGCTGCTGCTTCTTCGAGATCGCCTTCATGGAACTCTCCGGGGATTGCAGTGGTGGAAAAAACACCCTGCTGCTTGGGTGATTCGCACCCTAGGGCAGATCCCACTTCCACCTCCATCGGTCATCGGGAGGATGCCAGGAATTCTCAGTGATTCCAGGCAATTGGCCCGATTGGGATGATCCAGGCCCCCATTTCAGGGGCCCCCGGGGGCGGCAACGGGCGTTTGGGCCGTGCCTTCGCAGCTCGAACGGGGCAGCGCCTCGCAGAGCGAGCGCAGCGCCCGGGCCAGATGTTCGTCGTCCGGGTGCCGGGACGCAACCTCGCGCCCCAGGGCCACGGTGTCGTGCAGGGCACCTACAGGCGTCCACATGGTGCGCGAAGCCCAGATCTGGGCCGTCACCAGCCGGAGGTAGGCCGTCACCAGCGCGGGCTCACGTCCTCCCCGCGCCACCTCGGGCTCCAGGAGCGAGGCGGCCAGCGTCAAATCCTGCTGGGCCAGCGCCGCCTTGCCCAGAGCCAGGGCGGACTCGGGGCTGTCGGGGGCCAGCCGCCGCCACTGCGCGGCCGCGCCGCGCACCATGGGGTCATTGGGCGCGTGGTAGCGCTCGATGTTCCGGTACAGCCCGGCGGCCTGCTCCGCGGTGGGCGGGTGCTGCTGGACGTAGTCGTGCAGGAACAGGCGGTCCGCCCCTTCGGGCGCGCGCCGCTCGTCCTTCACGCGCACGTCCAGATTCGACACGAAGAAGGCGATGGGCGACGCGTACTCCAGCAGGTTGTGGTCGTCCGTGTTGATGGGGCCCTCACCGGCGAACTCGAGCTGGCCGGCCTCGCTGTGCACCTGCTTGGACAGCAGCGCGAACACGTCGTTGATGCCCACGCGGGACAGGTCCTTCCGCACCTCCGGATGCCCCATGCGCTCGGCCAGGCGCGCCGCATCGAAGGCCAGGGGCTTGCGGCTGGCCACCATCACTAGGTCATGCGGCCCCAGCCACGTGGTGGCGTGCGGGAAGGTGTCTCGCAGGGTGCGGACCACCAGCTTGATGAGGTCCTCGTTGCTCTCGTAGGTGTGAATCCACTGCACCAGCACGCCGTCGTCCGCCAGGTGCCGGTCCACCGTCTGGAAGAAGTCCCGCGTGAAGAGGCCGGACACGCCGGACACCCACGGGTTGGACGGCACGCTCACCACCAGGTCGTACTTGCGCGGCGACAGCGCCATGAACGTCTTGGCGTCGTCCACGTGCACGTGGGTGCGCGGGTCATCCACCGCGTTGCGGTTGTCCGCCTTGAACAGGCGCGCCGCGTCGATGACGGCGGGAGCAATCTCCACCATGTCCAGGTGCTCCACGGGGTGCACCAGCACGCTGCCCGCGGTGATGGCCGCGCCGGCGCCCACCAGCAGCACCGTCTTGGGCTCACGCGGGTGCAACAGGGCGCCCAGGTGACCGGCCACCACCTGCGTCTCCACGTCGCTCCCGTTGGACGCGTCCACCTTCCCGTTGAGCTTCATGAACCGCAGGTTGTCCACGGGAGCGTCCGCCACCATCACCGTGGCGAAGGTGTCGTCCTGGTAGAAGATGGGGCGGATGATGGCCTCCGTGTCCGCCACCAGCTTCGCGTAGCTCTCCGGCGGCTTCTCGTGGGAGCGGATGGAGGCGATGCCCGACAACCGCACCGCCCAGCCGCTCATCCCGCCCAGCACCACCAGCGCCAGCACCGCCGTGGCGGCCACCGGCCACAAGGCACGCGCGTGCTGCGCGGGACGACCGGGGGCCGCGTGGAAGGCCAGCCCCGCGCCGAGCAGGTTGGCCGCCACGCCCGCGATGAAGTTGCCCTCCATGCCCCACCACGGCATCAGCACCAGCACACCCAGCGCCGACCCCGTAATCGTGCCCACCGTGTTCCACAAGTAGACGCCACCCAGTTGGCGCCCCACCTCGGACACCTTGGCCGTGGCCACGCGCGCCGCCGCCGGGAAGGCCGCGCCCATGAAGAAGGTGGGAACCAGCAGCACCAGGCAGCAGAAGCCGAAGGTCAGCACCTGGAACAGCGGCCAGGTATCCAGCGAGCGCGTCATCATCCACTGCGCCTTGCGGAACAGGTGCGGCAGCCGGACGTAGAGCGGCAGCGCCACGCAGATGCTGGCCACCAGCGCGACCTGGAGCCGGCCGAACAGGCGCAGCGAGTCCACCTGTCCCTTCCGCGTCATCAGCCAGAAGCTGCCCAGGCCGATGCCCATGATGAACGCGGTGAGGATGAGCGTGAAGGCGTAGGTGGAGGCCCCCAGGACGATGGACAGCAGGCGGATCCACGTCACCTGGTAGAGCATGGACGTGAAGCCAGACAGCAGCACGCCGATGAGCGCCGCCCTCACCGCGATGCGCGGATAGGACACCTCCGCGTCGCCCGCTTCCGCGGGAGGCGTCTGTCCCGGCACCAGCGCGGGCGGGAAGCGCCGGGCCAGCCCCAGCGAGGCCAGCGCCACCAGGATGTTGAGCCCCGCGGCCAGCCCCGCCGAGGAGGACAGGCCGATGGCGGGCACCAGCTTCGTCCCGGCGATGAACACACCCAGCGCCGCGCCCAGACTGTTGACGGCGTAGAGCCGCGCCAGCTCGTAGCGCACCCCCGACAGGCTGGAGGCGAAATGCCGCACCAGCGCCGGCAGCGTGCCGCCCATCAGCAGCGTAGGAATCAGCAGCGACGCGGAGGAGACCAGCAGCCGGGGCCCCAGTCGCCAGCCATCCGGCACGGAGGGGGCCACGTTCAGCCACAGCGCCCCCAACACATCGAGCACATAGGGGAAGGCCAGCGCGTACAGGCCCACGCCGAGCTCCAGCAGGCCGTAAAGGGCCAGGGGGTTCTTTGCCCGGTCGGCTGTCCGCCCGAAGACAAATGCCCCCAGCGCTTGCCCGCCCATGAACGTGGCGAGCACCACTGCATGCGCCTGGCCGCTGTTCCCCAGGACATTCCCGAGGTACTTGGACCAGACGAGTTCGTAGACGAGCGCAGTGCCCCCGGACAGGAAGAGGAGGCAGGCCACAAGGTTCTTAGGAAAACGCGCCGGAGATGACATGGGGACAGCGCGGAACCTTAGTCGGTATGTTTCAGGCCCATCAAATGAACACCCATCTCCTGCAAGCCGCGATGCTCGCCTGGACTCCAAGCCTGCGGGTGACACGCGCCGAAGGCGACCTCTCCAGCATCCTGCGGCGCCCCGCCGAGGCCCTGTTGGAGCAGCCGCTCCACGAGGTCCTCGGCGTGTCGCCCAAGCGCGCCCTTGAGCTGGACGCCCGCGCCCGCGAGGACCGCCGCGCGGTGGAGTTCGTCTCCGCCAACCTCGGCGGCGAGGACGCGTGCCCCCTCCGCCTGTCCCTGGGACTGGACGACGGCGAGGCCAGTGCCACCGTGCTGGACCTCAACGCCGTGCTGGACGGCGCCCCCCCGGTGCAGATTTCACGGCTGTCCTCCTCGCTCAGCCACGAGATTCGCAACCCCCTCTCCTCGGTGAAGATGGCGGTGCAGACGCTGGCCCGAAACACCGGCCTCAATGACCGGGACAAGCGGCGGCTCACCATCGCCAACCGGGAGATTCGCACCATGGAGCGCATGCTCTGGCTCCTCTCCGAATACGGCCGCGACACCACCCCGAAGATGGACGCCCATCCGCTGCGCGGCGTGGTGCAGGAGGCCACGGAGATGGTGGCCCCCGAGCTGGCCGAGCGGCGCGTGGAGGTCCGCGTGGACGAGGAACCCGACCTGCCCCGCGTCCGGGTGGACCCGACGCGGCTGCGGCCCGTGCTGGCCCAGGTGCTGCTCAACGTCGCCATGGGCCAGGCGGAGGGCAGCCCGATGGAGGTGGCCCTGCGCCGGGGTGGCCCCCACCAGGTGATGATGGTGCTCCACGACCCCGCCGCCGCCCTGCCCCCGGAGGAGAACGGCTCGCTCTTCGAGCCCTTCGGCTCCCGGCTGGCCCGGGGCGCCGGTCTGTCCCTGGCGGCCCTGCGCCGGGTGATGATGGGCGTGGGGGGAGACGTGGCCGCCCGGGGCAGCGCCGAGCCGGGCGTGGTGCTGACGCTGACGTTCGCCACCTGAGAGCGCCATGGAGACCCTTCTCATCGTCGACGACGACGTCTCGCTCCTCGAAACACTGAAGATGCACTTCGAGGAGATCGAGCAGGACGGCCAGCCCCGCTACCAGGTTGCCACCGCCACCAGCGCCGCTGCGGGGCTGCGCGCCGCCCAGGAGACCATGCCCAGCGTGGTCATCCTCGACATGATGCTCCCGGACCGCACGGGCCTGGAAATCATCGAGGAGATGAAGGGCCTGTGCGGAGACGCGCGCATCATCCTGGTCACCGCGTACCACGACATGGAGACCACCATCCGGGCCATGAAGGCCGGGGCTTTCGACTACATCCACAAGCCCTTCCCGGACCCGGCCGCCCTGGACCTGGTGGTGGAGCGCGCGCTGGAGTACCGCCAGCTGTCGCGCCGCGCGGACGAGGTCCACCGGGAGAATGCCGCCGCCCGCCTGGGCGACATCGTGGGCACCAGCCCGCTGATGCAGCAACTGGTGAAGGAGATTGGAAAGGTCACCGGCAGCCACGCCACCGTGCTGATTACGGGCGAGAGCGGCACCGGCAAGGAGCTCATCGCCCGCGTCATCCACAACTACTCCTACGACGAGCCCCGGCCCTTCATCGGCATCAACTGTTCGGCCATCGTCGACACGCTACTGGAGAGCGAGCTCTTCGGCCACGAGAAGGGCGCCTTCACCGGCGCCACGGCGGGCAAGCCGGGCAAGTTCGAGCTGGCCGAGGACGGCACGGTGTTCCTGGACGAGATTGGCGACATGTCGCTGATGCTCCAGGCCAAGCTCCTGCGCGTGCTGCAGGAGCGCGAGTTCGAGCGCGTGGGCGGCGTCAAACGCATCAAGCTGCGCGCCCGCGTCATCGCCGCCACCCACCGCGCCCTGGTGGAGGAGGTGGAGGCCGGCCGCTTCCGCGAGGACCTCTACCAACGCCTCAAGGTCATCACCCTCCAGATTCCCCCGCTGCGCGAGCGGCGCGAGGACATCCCCCCGCTGGTGAAGCACCTGCTCGAGCGCATCAACGAGAAGGTCCACAAGCGCGTCACCCGCGTGCCCGGCGAGGTCATGGAGCGCCTCACCCGCCTGCCCTGGCGCGGCAACGTGCGCGAGCTGGAGAACGTGCTCACCCGCGCCGTGGTGCTGGCCCCCGGTGACGTCCTGCGCGGGGACGACTTGCCCGCCCTGGAGTCGCCCCTCCCCTCGCCGGAGCCAGGCCGGGCCGCCTCCGCCCACACCGCCAGCGCCATGTTCGCCGCGCCGGCCGAGGACGACGCCAGCCTGATTCCCACTTTGGAAGAGGCCGAGCGCCAGCTCATCGCCCGTGCGATGACCGTCACGAAGGGGCACAAGGGTCGCACCTGTCAGATCCTTGGAATCAGCCGCCCCACCCTGGAGCGCAAGCTCCAGAAGTACGGTCTTGCACAGGGCCAGAGCCCTCAAGTGCACACCTTCCCTGTGAAGGATGCGTTGTGAGCACTCTTGGACAGTGTCGCTGCTCCGACACTCACGCCCCCGGTTTGAACGTTTCGTTCAAATTGATCAGACTGTTTGAACGTTCTGTTTCAGGTTTTGGACACAGAACGGGCTCTGGTGCGGGCCTGTAGCGCTAAGTACCCGGCATTTCAGGAGGTGTTGTCCCGGCGGCATTTCAATTCCCGCTGGCACGAACCTTGGAGAAGGAAAGTCCCGTTCGCCGCTGAAGCAGGCGGCCCGACTTCCCTACGCTTCCTTCCCAGGAGTAATGCCATGCACGGTTTCAATCGCCCCCTCGGCCCCATCGGTTCCAACGTCGTGGCGCCGCTGCAGACGACCAGCTCCGGGATGATGGTCACCGCCAACAAGCTGGTGCCCGGCCAGGAAGCCATCGACTTCAAGGGCTACTTCAAGGTCGAGTCCTTCCCGCACAACTCGACCATCTACCGCCCCGGTGACAACACCGACCGCGTCTACCTGCTGAAGTCCGGCCGCGTGCGCCTGATGCGCATCGGCAAGAACAGCACCCGCTCCGTGGTGTCCATCCTCCGCCCGGGCGACCTCTTCGGCGAGCTGTTCCGCCCCGAGGGCACGCCGATTGAAGAGATGGCCATCGCCGCCGGTGAGGCCGAGGTCTGGAGCATCGAGGGCCGCGACTTCCGCGCCCAGTTGGAGGCCCGTCCGGCCCTGGCAGTGGACGTGGTCCGCGCCTACGCCGAGCGCGTGCGCGCCCTGCGCAAGCGCGTGCTGGGCCTGACGTTCAAGGAGGTTCCGGCCCGCCTGGCGGACACCCTGCTCACCCTGGTTGAAGCGCACGGCGAGCGCTGCCCGCACGGCGGCGAGACGGACCTGCGCGGCATCACCCAGCAGGACCTCGCGGACCTCGTGGGCGCCTCCCGCTCCTTCGTGTCCACGCTCATCAACGAGATGAAGCGCGAGGGCGTGCTCGGCAACGTCGGCCGCATCCTCTGCGTGCGTGACCAGAAGGCCCTGCGGAAGATCGCCGGCAAGGAGAAGTAGTCCGCGCGCCCGCGGCGAACGGGCAGCAGGACACCAGACGGGCCTGACCATGCGCATGCCGCGTGGCCGGGCCCGTGGTGTTTCCAGCGAACGGCGCTTCCCGCATGTGCGTAGGATGGCGCGAATGTCTGGCGCCATTGATTCCATCCTCGCGCTCCAGGAGCGCCTGAAGCACGAGACAAAGCTCCCGCTCCGGTCCGTGTCGCTCACGCCGGTGGCCGCGCAGGACCTCCGCGTCTTGGAGTCCTCGCTGGGCGCGCTGCTTCCCCAGGCCTACGTCGACTTCATCTCCCGCCACGGCCTGTTCTCCGCGGTGGACTGGCAGGGACATGAGCGCGCCCGGATGTTGAGCCCCACCGAGGTGCTGGAGACACTCGAGTGGTCCAAGGCGTACGTCGAGGAGGGCGCCTTCGGCGACAACGAGGACGAACTGGAAGCCGCCATCCTCGAGAAGAAGCTCCGCGAGCGGCTCATCCCCTTCCAGTACAGCGCCTGCTCGAACGTGAGCGACTACTACTACTTCGACACGGGGATGCGTCGCGACACCGGGCTGCTCATCTTCCCGGCGCGCCACGACGACTTCGACCTGTCGACGTGGCTGCTGGACGGAGCGCCCGACGTCTCGGGCTGCACCTTCGACTTCGACGAACACCTGCGCTGGGTCCTCCGGGAGGGCCTGGAGGAGAAGGACTGGGGGCGCTGACTCAGACGCGGCGGCGCAGCTCTTCCACTTCGGCGCGAAGCAGCCAGTCGTCCGGGAAGTCCGTGGCCGCCGCGGCAATCTGGCTCAGCCGCTCGGGCTTCACGGAGTGCGTCTCCCGCATCTTCCGGACCTCGCGGTAGAGCGCGGCCAGCGCCGGATGCAGCGCCAGGGCCTTGCGTGTGCGGGCCTTCTCCTCGCCATCCCCTTCCGCGAAGGCGCTCAGCTCGCCGTACCAGCGGTCCCACGTCGCCGGGTCCGAAGGCCCCCCCGCCACCGAGGGCAGGTGCGTGCTGACGAAGAGCTTCGCCACCGCGGGAAGCGCCAGCTCGCGCCCCGCCAACCGGCCACGCAGCGCCAGCACCTGGCCACCGTCCGTGGCGAAGCCCTCCAGCTCCAGCCCACTCTCCAGCGACAGCTTGAAGGGCCCGCGCTCCGGCAGCGTCCCCGCGCCGAACGCCACCAGCGCCGGCCCGCTCCACGGCTTGTCGTCCAGGGAGCGCCCGCCGCGCGAGGCCATGATGGGCCCCTCCATGCAGACGAGCGCGGTGCCCAGCCCCGGCGCCACCTCGCGCGGCGCGGCCAGCATCTCCAGCACCCGGCCCGTCACCTCGCGGCCGTCCGCCAGCACCAGGTGATTGACGGTCCGCGCGCGCAGCGCCTCCGTCAGGCCGAAGTCGCCGCCCCGCTTCCACGACAGCGTGGACTCGAACTCCGCCAGCACCTCGAACAGGTGCTCGAAGTCCCGCGCCACGAAGAGCTGCGGCTGCATGCGGGTGATGTCGTAGTCCATGTCCGCGCAGGCCACGCTCAGCGGCAGCTTCTTCACCGCCGGCGTCAGGCAGTGCTGCGCCTCGCCAATGCTGGACAGCAGCCCCGCGCCGTAGATGCGCGGCGACTCCACGCTCCCGATGAGGCCATACTCCGCCGTCCACCAGTAGAGGCGGCTCGCCCGCGTGCTCTCGCTGACGTAGCGGCGGCTCGCGCTCGCGGCCTCCAGCCGGGCCTGCGCGTGTGCCGCTTCCTCCTCGCTGGCGTCCGGGTCCTCCTTCACCACCGACAGGTTCCGGATGGCCTCGAAGACGGCCTGGTCCTCCACACTGGCAATGGCCTTGAAGCCCACCAGCCCGCACGCCTTGAGGTACTCCGCGTAGCGGCGGTTGGCGATGATGGGCGCGTGCCCGGCGCTCTCATGGACGATGTCCGGCGCCGGCGTGTACTCGATGTGCTCGTGGGTGCGGATGTCCGCGGCAATCGCCAGGACGCCCATCGCCTGGAGCTCCGTGAAGACGGCGGGAGGAATGAAGCCACGCACCCCCACACAGGCCCACCCCAGGCGAGCGAGCTTCTCGTTCATCTCATCCAGGCTGGGGATGCACTCCGAGCCGATGCCCGTCGCCTCCAGGCCCTCCAGGTAGACGGGGTGCGCCTTGTCCGCCAGGTGGCCCCTCAAGGAGCCCAGGATGTTCCGCCAGACGGCCTGGTCCCGCGACGTATACGCCGCGTAGTCCTGGCTCACCACGTAGCGACGCAGATGAGCAGGCAGGCGGGCAATCGTCCGTTCCGTGGGAGTCATCATCATTCACCTCTGGCGGAATCTTCTTCTTTTTGAAGATATCCCTTCTCTGGGCGAACGGAAATCCGTCAGAATTCGACGTCTTCGTCGTTTTAACGTCGAACTAACCCGGCTTGCGGCGAAGTCCATCCAGCACCAACCGGGCGCCGGGGCTGAGCGCTCCCGAAGGCCACAAGGCCACCACCTCTACCGCCTGGGGCTCCTCTTCCAGGAGGGGCCACGCATGGAGGTCCGGTGGAAACGGGTGCATGGGGCGCAGGTCCGGAGTGATGGAGCAGGCGCGGAACGCGCGCAGCAGTTCGTAGAGGAGAAGGAAGCTCTCCGCGCGCCCCACTTCATCCACCGTCACACCGTGGGCGGCGAAGCGGGCGCTGTTGGCGCCGCCGTAGGGGTCATCACGCAGCCAGTCCACGAAGCGCTGCCCCTCCAGGTCCTTCACGTGCAGCGACTTCCGGGACGCGGCCTGCCGCGCGAGCTCGTTGTCCGGCCCGGCGAGCACGACGAAGGGCATGCGCAGCAGTGACTCTGACTCCACGCCTTCATGGGTTGGCAGGGGCGTGAAGTCGAGCGCCAGGTCGAGCTGCCGCGTCTGCACCTGGCGCGTCAGCTCGTGGGGCCCTCCGAAGCTGAGCACCAGCTTGAGGTCCGCGGCGGCGGCGTCCCTCGCCACGGCGCCCACCAGGGACAAGGACAGCGTCGGGTTGAGGCCCAGCCGCACCACGGGCTCGGCGCTGGCCAGGTCGCGCAGCCGCTTCATGTCCAGTTGATGCAGCGGCGTCTGGGTGCCCGCGAAGAGCCGCTCCCCCCGGGCGGTGAGCTGCAAGCGACGGCCAGGGCCGCGCTCCAACAGCGGCGCACCATCCGCCAGCGCCAGCTCCAGCGAGCGAACGTGCTCGCTCACCACCGAGCGCGCCACGCCCAGGTGCTCCGCGGCGGCCTCGATGCTGCCCGCCTCCACGGCGGCGGCGAAGGACTCCAACCAGACGAGGTGCCGAACGAGCTTGCGCGGAGGCATGAGCAGCATCCTTGCACGTCGCCATCAGCGGGATGAGCCCCCGGACTTCATTGCTGCTTGCGAAAGTCCGGCATCCGGAATACCTGCGCCGTGCAATGTCACGGATGTCTGATGCGGCGTCCTCCGCAGCCGCCATTTTCCTCCAGCGCTTCGAAGCAGCCCGGCCCTACCTGAGCACCGCGCTGACCTGGTGCGTGCTCCACGGGCTCGTCGCATTGCTGTACTTCGGCGGCGCGCTGCGCGTGGCCGTGGAGCGGCTGGCGCCGGGGCTCCGCCCCCTCCTGCTCGCGGGAAGCTTCGCCCAGGCGTTGTTCCTGGGGCTGGTGGCCTTTCTTGTAACCCTCCCCCTGACCATCCTGCTCGGCCACCGCTACCGCTTCGCGCTCCCGGTGCTGACGGCGGTGGGCGGCGTGCTGCTCGGGCTGGACGCGCTGGTGCTCAACTCACTGGGCTTCCACATCAACGGCCTGGTGCTGGCGGTGGCGCTCCAGCCGCACGCCCTGGCGGAGACGGGGCTGTCTTCGTCGGAGGTGGCGCTGGTGGCCGGGGCGATGGTGGTCATCCTCGCGCTCGACACGGCGGCGGGCATCTGGTTCCTGCGCCGGGGCTTTGGCCCTCGCCGGGTGGCGCGCACGGTGGTGTTGATGACGGCCCTGTGCACCGCTGAGCGGCTGATCACCGCGTCCCTCGTCTTCGCCCACGGCGGCGCCGTGCAGCACGCCACCACCACCCTGCCCCTCCAGGCACCGGTGCGGATGAACACCCTCCTCTCGCGCATCACTGGCAAGGCGCCCGCGTCCGGCCTGCGCCTGGGCGTGAGCCCCGAGGCGGGCGTGCCCGCGGCGAGCATCGACCCCGCGGAGGTGCGCTTCACCCGCCGTCCCGACATCGTCGTCGTCCTGGTGGAGAGCCTGCGTGACGACTTCTTCACCGCCGACGTCATGCCGAACATGTGGCGCAGGGCGCAGAGCGGCACGCGCTTCCTGCATCACCACAGCGCGGCCAGCTCCACGGACTACTCGCTGTTCAGCATGTTCTTCGGGCTGGAGGCCCAGCGCCGCAATGCCGTGGTGGGCGCGGGCCGCACGCCCCTCCTCTTCCCCGCGCTGGCCCACAATGGCTACCAGCAGTTCTTCTTCGCCGCGTCCTCCGTTGACTGGATGGGCCTCAAGGACACCGTCTTCCGCGACGTAACGGGAGGCCTGCGCACGGACTACACGGGCCGCAGCCACCTGCGGGACGAAGCCATGGTCCGCGACGCGCTGGCGGCCGTGGAGGCCGCGCCTCAGGACAAGCCGCTGTTCCTGTTCGTGTTCTTCGCCGGCACGCACTTCGACTACGACTACCCGCCGCGCTCCGAGGTCTTCTCGCCCGCCTGGAATGGCAAGGGCGGACTCTCCACGGCACGCGTGCCTCCCGAACACCTCAAGGCTCGCGCGTGGAACGCGGCCTACGAAGTGGACACCAAGGTCGAAGAGCTGCTGGCGCGCATCGAAAGCTTGCGCGGCACGCGTCCGCTGACGCTCTTCACCGGCGACCATGGCGAGGAGTTCCGTGAGCACGGCCGCGTAGGCCACGCCAGCGACGTGACGGCCTCCCAGCTTCACGTGCCCATGCTCGTGTTCGACGACCAGCTTCCCGTGGGCCAGGTCGACGCCGTCACCGGACACATCGACGTGGTGTCCACGATCTTCGACCTGCTGGGAGACACGCACAGCCCGGCGATGCTGGGTGACGGCATTCCCATGTCCCGGCCGGACCCGCAGCGATACCTCCTCACCACCGTGGGTTGGGAGGCGCGTTACGCGCTCATCGGCCAGGGGCTGAAGGTCCATTTCGGCGCGGGACGGCCCGGCACAGTCATCACCGACCTGCGCGACCGTCCCCTGGCCGATGGCAAGGAGCGCCTCGCGGCCGAGGCCCCGCGCATCCTCCGCCGGCTGAGAGGGACGTCGGAGTCGACGCTTCCCGACTCCGCCACGGCCACGGACGTGCCCTGACGGTCCCTCGCGGCAGGCCCTGGGGCGGTGCTCACACGCGCCGCTTCAAAACCGGAGCTTCACGCCCAGGGCCAGCGTGAAGAGCTCGACGTTCACGGTGGCAGGATTGCGGACGAACTGCACCAGCCGGTAGTCGGTGGCGACGAGCTCGAAGTACCCCTCCACGAATCGCAGGTTCAGCGCCTCCACCGGGCGCCCCACGCTGGCTCCCAGCAGCAGCGCGGGCCGGATGGCGGTGCGGAACCAGTAGTAGCCCCGGTCGTAACGGCTGGGCAGGCCCGCGAAGTAGTCGTCGCCCACCGTGTAGCTGAGCATCGCGCCCACCATGAGCGGGCGGAAGGTCCACCCCGCCACATCGAGCAGGAAGGGCCGCCACTGCCCCTTCAACGTGAAGGTGAAGAAGTCTTCCCCCGCCAACGCGGGCGGCGCCCAGCCCACCAGCAGCGCGGCCTCCACGGTGTCGTCGAGAAAGCTCCAGCCCGGCCCCGCGGAGAGAAAGCCGATGGCGCCCGCGAACTGCATCGCCGCATGGTCGGGCACGTACCAGGGTGACGCCTCGTGCGCCGGCTCCGGCCGCGACTCCCGTGCCGTCAACAGCAGCGCCGCCAGCAGCGAGGCGCGGAGACTCCCGTGCGCGGCCATCAGAAGGTGGCCCTCTGCACCTGCACCGAGGTGCCATCGACGTCCACCTTGAGGTAGCTCCGGCCCTTCATCGAATCGGTGGTGACGTACCGGACATCGTGGGAATGGACGTCGTGGTACTGGTGGACGTGGCCGTGGAAGGAGATGGCGACGCCCTTCTTCTGCTGGAGCTTCACCAAGGGCGCGACGAGCGCATCGTCAAAGTCCCCATTCCCAGGAGGCACGTGGGAGAAGGTGAAGGTGTTCAGCACCGCGGGCTCTGGCGTGAGCGCCGTCTTCAACCACTGCAGGTCCGGGATGTCGCCCGGGAAGCCGTACTCGCGGGAGTTGGAGTCGAAGAAGACGAAGCGCGTGCCTGAATACGTGAAGGAGAAGGACTCCGGTCCGAAGGTGCGCCGGTAGAGCTTCTGCCCCATGCCCAGCGCGTCATGATTGCCCATGACCACGAAGAACGGGACCTTCAAGCGGGACAGCAGCTCGACGCCCCACTCGTACTCCTGCGTGCTGCCGAACTCCGTCAGGTCGCCCATCTGCACCACGAAGTCGACGCCGCGCTGCTCCAGGTCCCGCATCGCCGCCGCGGAGTCATCCAGGAACAGCTGCATGTCGCCCACCACCGCGAAGCGAAAGGCACGCTTCGGTTCCGCTTCGAACAGCCGCTCGAGCGAACGCGCATGCAAGTCCCGGTGGGGTCCCCGGAGTTCATAGGGGTGGAATTCGAAGGCGCCACAGCCCGCGCACACCAGTAGCAATGTCACCCAGACGCGCACGGACGCACGCTAACGTCGGCCTCCCGATGCTTCCATGGAATGTGACGCCGGATTCAGGAGCACGCGGCGACAAGGAGCAGCCATTCTCACGCGCCATATGAACCGGACTCAGGTGTCCTCCAGCAGCCTTCTCGCCGCGCGCATGACGGCGGTGCCGTGAGCTCACCTCTGTCGACATGGGAGCTGCTGCATTGGGTGGCCACGAAGCCCACCCGGAGCACGCGGGAAGACCTCGACGCACTGCTCGCGCGAGCGGATTTCACGCAGGTCGCCCGGGACGTCCTGGCGTCGGGCACCTCTTCGGAGAAGACCACGGCCTTGCGAGTGCTCCGGGAGCTGGCGTCACCCGAAGCCCATGCCCTGGCCCGGCTCGCGCTTCGCGACGCAGCGACTGACGTCCGAGCCCTGGCGGCCCGGGTGCTGGCGAGCGCACAGGACGCCGCGGACTGGCGGAGCCTCCAGGAGGCGCTGGATGATACCGAGCCCTCCGTGCAGTACGCCGCCATGGACTCGCTCGCGAGGATGAATCCGGCGGCCGCGAGCGACCTCTTCCTCGAGCGCTTCGAGCGTGCTCCGGAGGCGGAGAAGCTGAACGCGCTCGCCACCGCGCAACGGCTGGGGCTCCCCGAATCCGGCACCCTGGCTCGACTCGGCCTGGCTTCGGCCTCTTCCACCATCAGGGCCGCGGCGGTTGACCTGGTCGCGCGAGAAGGCGAGGCAACAGAGGGCCTGCTCATCCACCTGCTCACGGATGCCTCCGAGAACGTACAACTCCACGCCCTCCGCACGCTGACCTATCGCGCGCACGTACCCGCCAGCGTCTTCGTCCCGCTGCTCGCTGCATCGTCCTCACCACCCGTCCGCGCACAGGCGCTTCAGGCGCTCATCCTTCGGCGTGACGCCAGCACATGCGAGCCCGTGTGCCGGCTCCTGACCGACCCCGACGCCTCACTCCGCAGAAGGGCGATTTTCGCCACCGAACGGCTCGGCTGCACCGGTGCGACGCCCACCCTGCTGGAGATGCTGGCCCGGACACGCGACGAAGATGAACGGGCGGACCTCATCGCCGCACTCGGTGGACTCGGGGGGCCGGAGGCCTGGGAGGCGCTTCGCCAGGCGCTCTCGGATGAATCCCCCCGCGTCCGGCGCGCCGCCATCATCGCCTGGGCCTCGGACGACGCGCCACCCGACGCAATCACCGTGCTGCTGGAGCGCCTGCGAGGCGCCCCCGACACGGAAACACGGAAGGCCGTTGCCCTGGCCCTCATGAACCGCCGCCCGGAGGTCGCCCACCGAGCCCTGCGGCTTGCGCTCGAGGACTCCGTGCCCGAGGTCCGGCGGATGGCCGTGCGAGCCCTGGGCCTCGAGGCCAGCCCGGAGGCCCTTCAAACCCTCCGCGACCATCAAGCCACCGAACGCGACCCGGACGTTCTGCGACACCTGGACGCGGCGCTCGAACGACAGCAAGCGCCTGGCGACACGCCCATTGGGGCGGCCTCGCCCGCCGAGCGGCTCCTCTTCGACCCGGCGCGAACGGAACAGAGCGTGGCGCAGTGGATCGCGGCCCCCGAACGCTACCCCGCGACCGAGCGCTTCTACTTCTATGAAGGCGGAACTCTGGAGCGCCAGGGCACCGATGGCCGGGTCGACGCCTTCCAGTACACCGCGATCGACGACCAGCTCCGCGTCCAACCCAAGGGCGCGCCCGAACGAAGGACGGCCTTCACCGTCACGCCGGCAGCTCCGCCCCACCGCTTCCGCCTGGAGCTGGCCCAGGACGTCGTCTCCGGCACGGAGGCGCCCCGAACGCTGCACTTCATCGAGCTCCGGCAGGCCGACACGGAGCCGGACGACGGCGACTGACGCGAGGGAACCGCTATGCCGCGGCGGACCGGGCGCCATCCCAGTCCTCGACCTCGTAGAGGAACTTCGAATCCCCCATCAGCTTCCGGTTGGCCGAAGTGCTCTGCACGAAGACGACGTACTTCTCCAGGCTGGCGGGCCGGATGCGCACCGTCTCCCCGGGCGGCAGCCCGAGCATCTCGCGGGCCCGCTCGCCGCTGTAGAGGTCACCCGTCTTGCGGTCCATCAGCACCACTTCCTTGCGGCCCTGGATGGTCTCCGTCTTGGTGAACTCGTAGAAGCCCCGGCCCGTCTTGAAGCGCAGGCCGTTCTCCTGCACGAAGTCCTTGATGGGCTGGGTCCGGTCCACGTCCAGCACCTGGAAGCGGCCCGGTGGAACCGCGCGCAGGTCCGCCTCGCCGTAGAGCGGCGGCGCCGTGCGCTGAAGCATGGTGCTGAACATCACGTTGAGGCCGCGGCTCATGCGGCCCTCGCGCACCACTTCCTGCTCAAACGATTGAAGCTGCGCGTCCGAGGACTGCTTGTAGCAGACGGCCAGCAGCAGGTCGGTGACGTGGGCGAACTGGTCCAGGCTCAGGTGGAAGCCGCCCGACTTCTCCGCCAACTCCTTGTAGAAGGCCGTCGCGTGCCGGCGCGCCAGGGCTTGCACGCCATACACGGGGATGCCCATCTTCCCCAGCGCGGCCACCTCCTTGCGCCAGTCCAGCTTGTGTGGATTCTGCGCGGGCCCGTGGGGAACGTCGTCGCCAATCAAGACCAGCGCCCGCGTGTACCCGACTGTCCAGGACAGGCTTTGCGCCTGATGCAGTACGAACTCGTAGCATTCGGGCGCATCGCCCCCGCCCGTCTGCTCCACGCGGTCCACGAAGCGGACCACGGCGCCCTCGTCGTCCGTCAGGTCCAGTATCTTGGTGACATACGTGGAGCCCGCGTCGCAGTAGTCCCCGTGGGCGATGATTCCAATGCGGATGCCTGGAATCTCCTTCATCAGCCGGGACACGGTGCCCCGCAGCTTCTTCCGCACCTGTGCAAGACACGGATACATGCTGCCGGTGGTGTCAAAGCTGAAGACGATTTCGACGCGGTTATCAATGACTGACGTGCTCATTCCGGTGCCCCCTCGTGACCGCCGACGAGGACAAATCTACGCGCCGGGTCTGACATGAATCAGGCCAGGAAATGGGGTGTTGGCCGGGCCTCCGTCGACCCGGCGTCACGCATTTGCACCTGCCGCTTGCCCTGGACGCCGCGTGACCGCAGCATGCGTGCCCATCGTGTCCGCCACCGCCGAGCCCCCATCCCCGCATCGCACGTACACCGAGCGCCGAGCCGCCGCGCAGGCGGAGCTGACCGCGCTGGACCGCGTGAGCGCCCGCTACGCCAACTTGCGAACACTCGCCTTCCTGGCCGCGGCCGGCGTCGCGGGCTTCGTGTTGGCGGGGCGTCTGCCCAAGGTGTGGTGGTGGGCCAGCGCCGCCGCGCTGCTGCTCTACGGCGTGCTCGCCGTCCTCCACCACCAGGTCTTCCGCCGCGAGGCCCGGGCGAAGCTGTACGTGACGCTCAACGAACGCGGACTGGCGCGGCTGGGGCCCGGCTGGCACGACTTCACCGAGCGCGGTGAACGCTTCCTGTCCCCCAGCCACCTGTACACCCCGGACCTGGATGTCTTCGGCCAGGGCAGCCTCTTCCAGCTCCTCAACGAGACGGCCACGCGCGCAGGCGAGGAACGGCTGGCGGCGTGGCTCTCCGCCCCCGCGTCCGCCCAGGAGGTCGAAGCCAGACAGGGCGCCGCGCGCGAGCTGGCGCCCAACCTGGACTTCCGCCAGGACCTCTGCGTGGACGCGCGGGACGCCTCGCGCGAGAAGGCGGACCCGGCGCTGTTCATCCAGTGGGCGGAGTTGGGTCCGCAGCTCAACGCCATCCGCTGGGCCCGACCGGTGGCGGTGGTGCTGCCCCTGGTGACGCTGGCCGTCTACGTCCTGGGCAAGTTCGAGGTGCTGCCGGAGTCGGCCTTCTGGGTGGGCCTGGCCGCGCAGCTGGGCGTGGCCGTCATCACCCGCCGCCCGCTGAAGGTCATGGACGAAGGCGTGGAGGTGGGTGAGCGCGGCTTCGTGCGCTACGCCCCCATCTTCGAGCGCGTGGAGGCCCAGCGCTTCGAGCACCCGCGCCTGAAGACGCTCCAGGCCGGCCTCCAGCAGCCCGGCCAGCCGCCCGTGTCCGAGCACTTCAAGCGCTTCAGCCGGCTGTTCTCCTTCATCGAGTTCAAGCGCCACCAGTTCCACCCGCTGATTCACTGGCTCACGCTCTGGGACATCCACGCGCACTTCGCGCTGGAGCGCTGGCGCGAGGCCCACGGCAAGCAGCTGCGCCAGTGGTTCGAGGCCCTGGCCGAACTGGAAGCCCTGTCTTGCGTCGCGGGCCTCGCCCATGACCGGCCGGACTTCACCTGGCCCGTCTTGGCGGCCAATGGCCCCTGTGTGGAGGCGACGGCGCTGGGCCACCCGCTGCTGGACGCGCCGGTGCCCAACGACGTGTCCCTGCCCGGCCCCCGGCACGCGCTGCTCATCACCGGCTCCAACATGAGCGGCAAGACGACGCTGATGCGCGCGGTGGGCGCCAACGTGGTGCTCGCGCTGGCCGGCGCGCCGGTGAGCGCGAAGCACTTCCGCCTGACACCGCTCCAGACGCTCACCAGCATGCGGGTGAAGGACTCGCTGGAGCGCGGCGTCTCCTACTTCTACGCGGAGGTGCAGCGCATCAAGGCGGTGCTGGACGCGGCGCAGGCCGCGCGCGGGCAGGTGCTGTTCTTGCTGGACGAAATCCTCCTGGGGACGAACACCCGCGAGCGGCAGATTGCCTCGCGCGAGGTGCTGCGCCTGCTGCTGAGCACCGGCGCCATTGGCGCGGTGACGACGCACGACTTGTCCCTGGCGGTGCTCGCGGACGAGCCGGGCGCCCATGTCGTCAACGTCCACTTCCGGGACCACCTGGAGGCCGGGAAGATGATGTTCGACTACAAGCTGCGCCAGGGCGTGGTGGACACCACCAACGCCCTGCGCGTGCTGCGTCTGGCCGGCGTACCGGTGGACGACCCGGACGAAGCCACGGCGGCGCGCTGAGCCCGAAACGACACGGGCCCCGGGGTTTCCCCCGAGGCCCGCGCTTGAATCAGTGGCTCACGTCGAAGCGGTGACTACTTGGGCGCCTCGATGAGGGCGGCGAAGCCCATGCCGCCGCCGATGCACATGGAGACGACGCCGTAGCGGCCGTTGCGGCGCTTCAGCTCGCGCAGGATGGTGGCCACCATGCGCGCGCCGGAGACGCCCAGCGGGTGACCCAGGGCGATGGCGCCGCCGTTGGGGTTCACCTTGTCGGCGGGGATGCCCAGCTCGCGCACGCAGTACAGCGCCTGCGCCCCGAAGGCCTCGTTCAGCTCGAAGACGTCGATGTCCTCGACCTTGAGCTTGTTCTTCTCCAGCAGCTTGCGGACCGCGGGAACCGGGCCGATGCCCATGATTTCCGGGGGCACGCCCGCCACCGCGGCGTCGATGAAGTAGCCCAGCGGCTTGACGCCCAGCTCCTTCGCCTTGGCCTCGCTCATCACCACCGCGGCGGCGGCGCCGTCCGTCAGCGGCGACGCGTTACCGGCCGTCACCACGCCCTTGGGGTTGAAGGCCGGGCGCAGCTTGGCCAAGCCCTCCTGCGTGGTCTCCGGGCGGAGGATGGTGTCCACCGTGACGGTGACGTTCTGCGCCACGCCGTCGTCGTCGTAGTACGTCGTAGTGACGGGGACGATCTCCTCCTTGAACTTGCCCTGCTCGCGCGCGGTGGCGGCACGGCGCTGGCTCTCGGCGGCGAACTTGTCCGAGTCCTCACGCGACACGCCGTAGCGCGACGCGATGTTCTCCGCCGTGGCGCCCATGGAGGTGTAGATCTCCGGCAGGCGCTCCATGGCCTCGGGGTTGGCGCTCGCCTTGTTGCCGCCCATGGGGACCATCGTCATGGACTCGGTGCCACCGCCGATGCCCACGTCGTACATCCCCGCCTGGATGGCCTGGGCCACCTGGGCGATGGCCTGCGAACCGGAGGAACAGAACCGGTTGATGGTCATCGCGGGCACCGTGACGGGCAGGCCCGCCAGCAGCGTGGCCACGCGGGCCACGTTCATGCCCTGCTCGGCCTCCGGCATGGCACAGCCCAGGACGACGTCACCGATGTCCTCCGGCTTCAGGCCCGGGACCTGGGCAACGGCCTCCTTGATGGCGACAGCGGCCAGGGTATCCGGCCGGGTGTCCTTGAACTCTCCCTTGTGCGCGCGGGTGAAGGGCGTGCGGACCGCGCTGGCAATCACGACTCGACCAGCCATTTTGATGTCTCCTTGCCCGGGGGGCACCCGGGCATTCAGCGAATCTCAGGTTCAGTAGCCTATGGATACTGGCCGGCCGTCAGTTCCGCAGCGGCTTGCCCTTCTCGATCATGTGCTGCAGGCGGTCCTGGGTCTTCTCCTCGCCGCACAGGCTCAGGAAGGCCTCCGCCTCCAGCTCCAGCAAGCGCTCTTCCGTCACGAGCAGCGACGGGCTGGTGTTGCCACCCGTCAGCACCTTCGCCAGCTTCTGGGCGATCTTCCGGTCGTGCGCGCTCACCTGGCCGTTGAGCTCCATGTCGTAGAGCATCATGTCGATGGTGGCCGCGCCGCTGGTGCCCGGCAGGCGGAAGCGCGTGGGGCGGGGCGCCTTGAAGCCGGCGTCCGCCATGCCCAGCACGCGGGCCTTCGCGTCGGACAGCAGGAAGTCCCGGTTGGCGCTGATGCCATCCGCCTGCGTCAGGAAGCCCGCCTCACGGGCCTCCTCGGCGCTGGTGGCGACCTTCGCCATGCCGATGGTGAGGAAGATCTTCTTCAGGAAGGGGAAGAAGTCGAAGTCCTTGTCCGTGCCGAACGGGCCGTACACGTTGCGCAGCAGTTGCATGTTGCCGCCGCCGCCCGGGATGAGGCCCACGCCCACTTCCACCAGGCCCATGTACAGCTCGGCGCTGGCCTGGATGGCGTTGCCGCCCATCGTCACCTCGGCGCCGCCGCCGAGCGTGAGGTTGAAGGGCGCCGTCACCACCGGCACCGGGCTGTAGCGCATGCGCTGATTGACGGCCTGGAAGCCCGTCACCAGCTTGCGGATGGACTCGAACTCGCCGCTCTTGGCCGCCCACAGCAGCGCCACGATGTTCGCGCCCGCGGAGAAGTTGGAGCCGTCGTTACCGATGACGAGGCCCTTGTGGTTCTTCTCCGTCTCATCCAGCGCGGTGTTCATCATCTC
Organism: Myxococcus sp. AB036A; assembly: GCF_006547355.1. Taxonomy (NCBI): domain Bacteria; kingdom Pseudomonadati; phylum Myxococcota; class Myxococcia; order Myxococcales; family Myxococcaceae; genus Myxococcus; species Myxococcus sp. AB036A. The sequence goes on from NZ_VHLC01000006.1 coordinate 84,627, forward strand.
GATGATCTGGTCATCGATGGAGTTCATCTTGGTGTGGAACTCGAGCAGCGTCGCGCCGTCGCCCATGTCCCACAGCGTGGCCCCGTCGTTGCCGGCGATCTTCTTGTTGCCGCGCTTGAGGTACTCCACGCGCTGCGTGCGGGCGTTCTCCGGCACCACCTTCACGGACTTCGTGGGGATGTCCCAGTACGTGTCCTTGCCGTTCTCCACGCCGTAGAAGGACGCGCGGCCCGCGGCCAGCATCTCCTCCACCCACGCGGCCGGCTTCAGGCCCAGGGCCTTCATCCGCTCCACGCCCTTCTTCACGCCGTAGGCGTCCCAGACCTCGAAGGGCCCCAGGTCCCAACCGAAGCCCCAGCGCACGCCGCGGTCCACGTTGACCACGTCGTCGGCGATCTCCGGGATGCGGCGGCTGGTGTAGGCCAGCACGTCCAGGGTGACGCCCTCGGCGAACTTCGCCGCCTTGTCCTCGGCGTTCATCACCGAGGCCACGCGCTCGCGCACGTCCTCGATGTCCCGCGCGGCGCCCAGCGACTCGTAGCGCACCTTCGCCTGCGGCCGGTACTCCAGCGTCTTCAGGTCGAGCGCGAGGATGTCCTTGCCCTGCTTCTTGTAGAAGCCGCCGCCGCTCTTGTCGCCCAGCATGCCCTTCTCCACCATCTTCTGGAGGAAGGCGGGGCTGGCGAACACGTCACGCTCTTCGTCGTGCGTCAGCGTGTCGTAACAGTTCTTGGCCACGTGGGTGAACGTGTCCAGGCCCACGATGTCCGCGGTGCGGAAGACGGCGGACTTGGGACGGCCCATGGCCGGGCCGAAAATCTTGTCCACCTCTTCGATGGAGAGCTCCGCCTTGTCCATGGCGGCGATGGTCCGCATCATCCCGTACACGCCAATGCGGTTCGCGATGAAGTTGGTGGTGTCCTTGCCGTAGACGATGCCCTTGCCCAGCACCTCTTCGCCAAAGCGGTGCAGCGTCTTGAGCACCTCCGGGGCAGTCTCCTTGCCGGCCACCAGCTCCAGCAGCTTCATGTAGCGGACGGGGTTGAAGAAGTGCGTGACGAGGAAGTTCTTCTTGAACTCCGCGCCGCGGCCCTCGGTCATCCCCACAATCGACATGCCGGAGGTGTTGGACGACACGATGGTGCCCGGGCGGATGAGCTTCTCCACCTTGGCGAAAAGGTCCTGCTTGATCTTCAGGTCCTCCTTCACCACCTCCACCACCCAATCGCACTCGGCGATGCGGTGCAGGTCGTCCTCGAAGTTGCCGACCTCGATGTTGGTGAAGACCTCACCAGAGACGATGGGGCTCGGCTTCTGCTTGCGCAGGTTGGCCAGCGCGCCCTGGGCGAACTTGTTGCGAAACGCCTTCGAGGAGGTGTCCTCGCCCGGCGCGGCCTTGGGCGGAACGATGTCCAGGAGGAGCGCGCGCACGCCCGAGTTGGCCAGGTGCGCGGCGATGCCGCTGCCCATTACTCCGGCGCCCAGCACAGCCACTTTGCGGATCCGCGTCGTCATGTGGAAAAGGCTCCCTGTTGGGAAGGAGGGGATTGCACAAATGTAGGCGATTGACCCGAAAGTCAATCGGTTCGGACGGCCAGGACACTCGCCACCAGAGGACAAGCCGACTAGATACCGGCCCTCCATGGCTCGCCTCGACCCGCACTCGTACAACGACAGCACGCAGCCTGAGACGGAAACCCTGGACTGGAGGGCCCGCGTCGATTTCAAGACGCAGCGGCTGCACGCGGAGGTCACCCACACCCTCAAGGAAGCCTCGGCCGGGCCGCTGGACCTGGATACCCGGGACTTGGAAATCCGTGACGTCGTCGACGCCGCGGGTCGTCCTTTGCCCTACATCCTCTCCCCTTCCGAGCCGATCCTCGGCAGCCGGCTGCGCATCGAGCTGCCGGTGGGGCTGCGGCAATTCACCGTGCGCTACCGCACGGCGCCGCACGCCAGCGCGCTCCAGTGGCTGACGCCCTCCCAGACGGCCGGAGGGAAGCACCCCTTCCTCTATAGCCAGTGCCAGGCCATCCACGCCCGAAGCGTGGTGCCGCTCCAGGACACGCCGCGCATCCGCATCCGCTACACCGCGTCGCTGCGGATTCCCAAGGCGCTCAAGGCCGTCATGGCCGCCAGCTTCCTGCGGCGCGAGGAGCACGGCGTGGAGGCGGAGGAGCACTACGAGATGCCCCAGCCGGTGCCGCCGTACCTGCTGGCCTTCGCGGTGGGCAGCCTGGCGCCGAAGGAGCTGGGGCCGCGCTCGCGCGTGTGGGCGGAGCCGGAGCTGCTGGAGGACGCGGCGGAGGAGTTCTCCGGCGTGGACGACATGCTGCGCGCCGCCGAGTCGCTCTTCGGGCCCTATGACTGGGAGCGCTTCGACCTGCTCACCATGCCGCCCTCGTTCCCCTACGGCGGCATGGAGAACCCGCGCCTGACGTTCCTCACGCCCACGCTCATCACCGGCGACAAGAGCCTGGTCAACGTGGTGGCGCACGAGCTTGCGCACTCGTGGACGGGCAACCTGGTGACGAACGCCTCCGCGGAGCACTTCTGGCTCAACGAGGGCTTCACCGTCTTCGCCGAGCGCCGCATCCTGGAGGTCCTGGAGGGTCCGGAAGTGTCGGCGCTGCACGGCGCGCTGGGCCGCCGCGCGCTGGACTCCGCGCTGCAGCACTTCCGCGCGCACCCGCAGTTGACGTCGCTGCGCACCCACCTGGCCGGCGTGGACCCGGACGAGGCCTTCTCCCAGATTCCCTACGAGAAGGGCTACCTGCTGCTGCGCGCCATGGAGGACGCGGCCGGGCGGCCCGCCTTCGACGAGTTCCTCCGCCGCTACCTGGCCACCTACCGCTTCCGCGCGCTCACCACCGAGGAGTTCGTCGCCTTCGCGGAGAAGGAGCTGCCCGGCGTGCTGACCAAGGTGGACGCGGAGGCGTACCTGCACCGGCCCGGCGTGCCCCCCGGGGCGCCGTCACCGCGCTCCCTGCGGCTGGAGGCGATGGACGCGCTGCGCGGCAAGGTGCCCACGCCGGAGCAGGCGAAGGACTGGACGCCGGCCGAGTGGCAGCTCTACCTGGAGTCACTGCCCTGGGACATGCCACGGGACGTCATCCAACAGCTCGACGCGCGCTTCAGCCTCACCGAGAGCCGCAACTCGGAGGTGCTGGTGGCGTGGCTGGTGGTGGCGCTGCGCGCGGGCTGGGAGCCGGCCGTGGCTCGCACCGAGACGTTCCTCGGCGAGGTGGGCCGGATGAAGTACCTCAAGCCGCTGTACGGGGTGCTCTCCGCGTCGCATGCGCACCGGAGTCTGGCGCGCGCGCTCTTCAAGAAGCACGGGGAGCGCTACCACCCCATCGCCCGTCAGGGCGTGGAGCTCATCCTTTCGCGCGCCTGAGGACGCGCGAGCAGGACGGGACTACTTCGAGGCCGCCGCGTTCAGGCGCTTCTCCGACAGGGCGAGGTACTTCTCGTCCATGTCGATGCCCACGTAACGGTGGCCCAGCTTGAGGGCCGCCACGCCCGAGGTGCCGCTGCCGTTGAAGGGGTCCAGCACCAGCGCGTCCGGGGGGCAGCTCGCCTCCAGGATGCGCTCCAGCAGCGCCACCGGCTTCTGCGTGGGATGGCTGCCGAAGGCCTTCTCCTCGCCACCGCGCGGGACGGTGAGCGTCCACAGCCGGCCCTCGCCGTCCGCGGTCAGCTCGGCGTCGCCGGAGGGCGGCAGCACCCACGCGTCGCGCATCTGCTTACCGCCGTTCTCCGCCTTCATGCGCGAGTAGTTGAACGTGTGCTGGAGCTTGCCGCCGGACTTCGGCGAGGCCCAGATGAGCAGCTCCGTGGAGTGCGTGAAGTAGCGGCACGCCAGGTTGGGGCTCGCGTTGGGCTTGAACCAGGTGACGGTGTTGAGCAGCTTGTAGCCGAGCTTCTGCATCGCGAAGCCGACGTTGAAGATGACGTGCTGGGTGCCGCTCACCCACAACGTGCCGGTGGGCTTGAGCAGGCGCTGGCAGGCCGCGAGCCACTCGGTGGTGAACTTGTGGTCCTCCTCCACGCCGCGCGACACGTCCCAGCCGCCCTTGGCCACCGAGGCGCGCTTGCCGCCCTTGCAGGTGAAGCCGCCGTTGGAGAGGAAGTACGGCGGGTCGGCGAAAATCATGTCGAACGTCTGGGGCTCGAACTGCGACATGAGCTCCAGGCTGTCACCGTGCAGCAGCGTATAGGCCTCCCCTTTCGCGTAGACGCTCTCGTTGAGCGAACGGCGGACGACTTTCAGGGAAGGGGCTGCTGCAGCGTGCGCGGACATCTCGCCTCCGTCGGACTCTTCGTCGTGGACGCGGCGGACTGTGCGGTCGCTTCGGTGCTACGTCTAATTTCTGGCCTGTAGCACCCTGAAACTTGACGGGTGATTCAGGCCGTAGAAGCGCCGCGAGCAGGGCGGGAGCGCCTCTCGTGGAGGCCCTCCGACACCCTGCTCGACGGGTACTGCTTGGACTGTGGCGGGGCCCGTGTGTGGCCCCCGCGGCCTACGCCTTCTTGGCGGAGGTCGGCGACGCGCCGTACTTCTTGCGGAAGCGGTCGATGCGGCCGGCCGTGTCCACGAGCTTGTACTTGCCCGTGAAGAAGGGGTGGCAGTTCGAGCAGATTTCCACCGAGAACGAGCCGCGGGTGGACTTCGTCTCCACGACGTTGCCGCACATGCAGGTCACGCGGGACGGCGGGTAGACGGGATGGATTTCAGGCTTCATGACACGCTCCAGTATGCCTTGCCCCCACCCGCTGACGGGTAGGAGGTCCGGCGCTGAGGGATGGTCGGCGCTTATAATGGCGCTTGGACCGCTTCACAAGGCCAGCACGGCTCAATGGGCCGCCGAGCCGGGGGGCTCGACGCGTTCCACCCATTTCTGGACGACCGGATCCGCCGGGACGTCACTGCCAAGCTGGATGTACGACAACAGATGCGTGCGCCCGGCGCCCGTTGCGCCGCCGGCCAGCTCCTTCTGGTAGGCCGCCCGCGAGGCTTCCAGGCGGGCAATCGTCGCCTCCAGCGGCTGCTTTTCCGCCGGATCCTGGGTCCCCGCCAGCCGCGCCTTCGCCCGGGTGAGGTTGCCTTCGAGCAGGCGCAGCTGCTGCCGCGTGCGCTCCTGCACGGAGGCGTCGGCGAAGCGGCCCGTCCCCTCCAACTGGAGCACCAGCTTCGCCAACTCGCGGCCCCGGGCCCCGGAAGGAATCACCGTGGCCAGGGCCTGCCGCTGGGCGATGGCCTGCCCCCGGCCCTCGTGGGACTGCACCACGAAGTCCACGCCCTCCACCTGGTCGGCCAGTTGGAGCGCCTCCGCGTGGGGCACCGCCGCGAGCACCACCACCAGGTCCACCTTCGACTTCTCACGCAGGCGCTTCGCCTCGGCGGCCACGGCGGGCTGCACCGGCAGGCCCTGCACCTGCTCCTGGGCCTGGCCCGGAACGGCCAGCCCCACCGGGGTGGGTTTGGCCATGGCGGGAGAGACGCCCACCACGCCCACCTTCACGCCGCCCACCGTCGTCACCCACGAGGCGGGGAACAGCAGCTTGCCCTGCGCGTCCGCGAGGTTCGCCGACAGGAGCTTCAGCTTCGCCTGCCGCGTCTGCTTCTTGAGGAAGCCCACGCCGAACCCGAGGTCGCGCGCGCCCACGGCCATGGCCGCGGTGCCCTGCGCGTCCATCTGCGACAGCACGAGCTCCGCGCGCGCCCGGGCATCCGGGGCCTGCGCGCTGTCCCGGCTCTTGAAGAGCGCATTGCCGGCGTCCAGCACCAGCACGGGCGTGCCCTGCTTGCGCTCCTTCTCAATCGCGACTTTTCGTCTGGCCAGACCGCCAGAGGGGTTGTGCCTTCAACCACAGGGGGCGACTTCGCCCCCATTGTCTCCGGTGAAGAGGAGGACGAGCTGCTTGGGCGCCGCGCCCGCCACCAGGGGCAGCAGGAGCAGCAGCGCCAGCGCGGCCAGCTTCACCGGACGCGGGCTCACTTCTTGCCCTTCTTGGCGGGCGCCTTCTTGTCCAGTTCGGCGATGCGCTCCTTGGCCGTCTTCGCCTCGGCGGACTTCGGGTAGCTCTTGATGAGCTCCTCCAGCGCCAGCCGCGACTCCTCCTTCATCTTCAGCTGGGCGAAGCAGTCCGACGAGCGCAGGTAGGACTCCGGCGCGGACTCCGCCTTCGGGAAGTCCTGCAGCACCTTGCCGTACTCGAAGAGGGCCTCGCGGCACTTGGACTCGGAGAAGTACGTCTCACCGAGGCCGAAGTGGGCGTCCCCCACCAGCGGGTCCTTGGCCCACTTCTTCATGAACTCGTTGTAGAGCTGGCGCGCCAGCAGCACGTCGCCGGCCTTGGCCTTCGCCTTGGCGAGCGCCAGGAACTCCTTCTTGTCCGTGGGGCGCTTGAGCTCCTCGGCCTTCTTCTTCGCCTCGGCCTCCTTCAGCGCCGCCTCGCCCTGCATGGAGACCAGTTTCTGGTCCTGCGCGGCCAGCGCCGTCTCCAGCTCGGTGATTTTGTGGAGGTACGTCTCCACCTGGCCACGAAGCTGGGCGAGGTCTTCGACCGTCTTCTGGAACTGCACACCGATGTCCGCGTCCTTGCGGCGCGCCGCGGTGTCCAGACCCTTGAGGGCCTTGGTGACCTCCGCGACCTTCTCGTCGATTTTCGGGAGCGTGGCGGCGAGCTGCTCGCGCGTCTCCTTCAGCTCCGTCTGAATCTGGGCGGAGTCGGTGCCGAGCCGGTCGACCTTCGCCTCGAGGGCACGGCCGCGGTCAGCGGGATAGAAGCAACCAGGGAGGGCCAGCAGGGATATCAGCGCCAAGCTTCGCATCGGGCGCCATCTTAGGCGCAAACGCCCTGCCCGTCCGGACTTCTCTCGTCCAGTTGGGGCCCCCGCCAAGGCCTGCCCGGCTGGCCGGTCACCGCTTCTGGATGGAAAACTCCAGCCGCTCGGCAGCATGCGCGCAGGCCACCCGGAGGCGGTCGGGGTTGAGGAAGAAGGCCACGGGGCGCGAGCGGCCCGACTCCAGGGCCTGGAAGGCCCGGCGGTACTCGGCGGCAGCCTCGGCGGTGCGCCGGCACTGCTCCAGGAGCAGCCCGAGCAGGTACCGGGCGGCGGCGTGGTCCGGGTCCAGCGTCAGGCAGCGACGCAGGTCCTGCTCCGCCACGGCGTCAGAGACACCCGAGGCGGCGCCATCCAGCACGCAGGCGAAGAGGAGGTCCGCTTCCGCGCAGGCCTCCGGGCTGGGCTCGGGCGCGGTAGCCACGGGCCCCCGGACGCCCTCCGCATCCAGGGGAGCCGGGACAGAAAGCCCATGGTGAGCCTCGGTGCGAGCGCGCTCAGGGGCTCGGCCCGGGGGCAGGGCCATGCCACGCTTCCTTGACGGTGACGCAGCGCCGTTCCAGGAGAGCGGGGCTGGCGGCGGCTCGGGCTCCCCTTCCTCCGGCCGGACGTAGAAGAACGCCTGCTCGCCGCGCCGCACCCGGAGTGTTGGCGGCACCCGGAGCAGCGGCTCGGACGCGGACAGCACCAGCGCGCCGCCGGGCGCCAGGCTCCCTGCGAGCGCCTCCACGGTGTGCTGGAAGGCCTCCGCGGTGAAGTAGATGAGGACGTTGCGGCAGAAGATGACGTCGAAGCCGCCTCCGCCGGGCGCCACCGGATACGGCGACTCCATCAGGTTGTGGCACTGGAAGCTCGCGCGCTCCCGCAGCGCGGGCGTCAGGGCTTCTTTCGCGCCGGACCGGACGAAGTACCGCGAGCGCAGCTCCGGTGGGACGCGGCGCAGCTGCTCCCGGCCGTAGGCCAGCCACCGCGCACGGCGCAGCGTGTCCCCGGCGATGTCCGTCCCCAACACCGTGCTGTCCGGGTCCGCCCCTGCCTCCGCGAGCAGGACGAGCAGCGTGGCCACCTCCTCGCCCGTGGCACAGCCCGCGCTCCAGACGCGCAGGGGCCGCCGATTCCTCGCCACCAGAGGGGTGAGGACCTGCGCTCGAAACGCGGCGAGCTGCACCTCGTCGCGGAACAGGTCCGTCTTGTTCACCACCACCGCGGCGATGAGGTCCTCCAGGTCCGTCACGCCCGACGGGGACTGGAGGAACATCAGGTACTGGTGCGGCGTGAGGCCCTGGCTGCGCGCCGCCAGCCGCTCATCCAGCCGGCGGACCTGAGGGCCGCTCAGGGCCATCCCCGTCCGCGCCGACAGGAAGGCGCGCACTCCGGCCCATGGCGCGCCGTCAGCCACCCGGGCTCAGCGTCCCACCGAGAGGGACTCTCCCCGCGCCAGTCGCACCAACGTCGCCGCGACTTCGTCACCGTGGATGAGGTGGTCCACCGCCTTGCGCTCCACCGCCGCGCCCGGCATGCCGAACACCACGCAGGACTCCTCGTTCTGCGCCACCGCCAGTCCGCCAGCCTGCTTGATGGCCAGGAGGCCATCCGCGCCATCCGCGCCCATGCCCGTCAGCACCAGGCCCACCGCGCGCCGGCCATAGGTGCGGGCGGCGCTCTCCAGCAGCACCGTGCCGGACGGCATGTGCCCATCCCGCTCCACGCCTTGCTTGATCCCCACGCGTCCCCGGAAGGGGATGACGGTGTGCTGCCCCGGCGGAGCGATGAGGACGTGCCCCGGCATCAGCGGCTCTCCGTCCTGCGCCAGCCGCACCTTCAACTTGCTGGCCCCGGCCAGCCACCCCGCCAGGGACTCCGCGAAGGCGGCGTTGATGTGCTGGACGATGACGATGGGCGCCGGGAAGTCCGCGGGCAGCTCCGACAGCATCTTGAAGAGCACCTGGGGCCCGCCCGTGCTCGCCGCCACCACCACCACGCCCATGGACACCGCCGGCAGCACCGACGTGGCCACCCGGGGCGGCAACAGCGGGCCGCGCTGGGGCCGGCGCAGGTGGCGGATGACACGCACCGAGGACAGCAGCCGGATTTCGCGAACCAGGTTCCACGCGTCCGGCCCGGCGTCGATCGCGGGCTTGATTTGCAGGGCGAGCGCGCCCAGCTCCAGCGCGCGGTACGTCAGCTCCGGCGCCTGGGAGCGCGGGTCCGCCGTGAGCACCAGGATGGGCGTGGGGCACTCGGCCATGATGTGCTCGGTGGCCGTGAGCCCGTCCATGACGGGCATGTCCACGTCCATGGTGATGACGTGGGGACGCAGCTCCTTGGTCATCTCCACGGCCTGCTTGCCGTCCGCGCAGGTGCCCACGACTTCGATATCGGGGTCCTTGCTCAGCGCCTCGCAGATGAGCTGTCGGCAGATGAGGGAGTCATCGACCACCAGCACCGACACTTTCTTGCCCATGCCCTGTCCATACCCCGTGCGCGAGCCCGGGAGTATAGCCAATGCAGGGGCCTGTCAGCCCAGCAGTCGCAGCACCACATCCATCAGGTTGCCCTGGGCGGTGTCGCCAGCCCCCGCGCCGCCGGTCCTCCTCCCCCCACGGATGGTGAAGGCTGACCACCGGGAGCCTCGAATGGACGGGGTGCCTCCGCAGGCCGCGTGGCGGTGAGGCCCGAGCCCGACTCGCACCCTCAATGTGGCTTTTTCCAACCTATATAGATAAGCGGGGAAGCCATTGACCCGATGCACGGGAGCCCGGATACCGCCGTCCGACCCCTCTGCCGCTCGAAAGGAGCGCATCTTGGTCCGGCGATTTCTTCCCTCCCTCCTCCCGCTGCTGCTGGTGGCCTCCACGGCCGCGGCGCAGACCACCCCCACCTCCATCACCTTCGATGGCGATTGGAACGAGACGCCATCGGTGGAGCTGATTCCCGTGGGTGGCCAGGTGGTCGTCAACTACGACGTCAGCCGCCTGCCGCAGTGCCGGGGCACCACCTCCTCGGGCAACCCGACCTGGACCATCACCGGCCACGTCCAGGTGAACCGCGGCCCGGTGGTGAGCTTCTGGGTGGCCGGCCACGCGCCGGACGGCAACCCCTCCCAGCGCGTCCTGCATCTCCCCGCGGGGTTGAGCGGCGCCCTGGTGATGTGGTTCGACATCTCGAGCCAGGACTGCCAAGCCTGGGACTCCAACCACGGGAGCAACTACCACTTCGCCATCGGCGCGCCGACCCTCTCCTTCAACGCGAACTGGGACGAGGTGACTGCGGGCACGCTGCGCGCCGGCCAGCAGTTCATCGTCAACTACGACGTGGACCGCCTGCCTGAGTGTCGCGCGACATACAACGGCCCGGCCTGGGCGATTGTCGCGCAGTACCGCTTCGACAACGGCCCCATCCAAGAGACAGTCGTCACCGGCTCCGGCAGGTCCGAGCCGACGGCCATCACCGCGCCGGCCGGCGCCCGCCATCTGGAGATGTGGTTCCGCAACACGGACCGCAGCTCCTGCGTGAGCTACGACAGTCAATACGGCTCCAACTATCACTTCGCCGTGGAGTGAGAGCCGCACCTGCTGGGTCGCGACCGGCTGCAGTGTCATCAGGCTCGAGACTGCAGGCGGCGTCGTGGTGAACCCGGAGCCGAATCGCCCCATCCTCATCGGCACCGCCGACCTAAGGTTGAACCGTCATGTTCAGGCGACGTGCAATCGCGGCGGCGAACTCAGCGATCGAAAGCCATAGGTTGCGATTGGAACTGAAGCCGGAGCTGACAGAGAGCACGGCGTGCGTGCCTCTGGGCACCAGACGCGTGAGCCCTTCATCCGGATTCGACGCGAGGATTGAACCATCGCTGTAAACGCACGCAGCCACGTACCGTTCGGTGAGCGATGCGACTGGCGACCAACTGCCGCCGTCCCACGAGGCCGAGGTGCAAGTCCCCACCAGGACCAACGCGTCTGAGGAAGTGCCTGCAAAGGCAGAGGGGCCCTCGACGCCGGTCCTGAGCACCGTGGCCCCGCCGCGGTTCCAGCGAACGCATTCGCCTTCCGCTGCAAGCCAGAGCTCGCCGCCACTTCGGAAGATGGCCTCGTACCAGGAGTGTTCGGCGCCGACGCCGCCTGGAATCTCGAGCGGAACCATTTGCGAGCCTTCGAACCGAAGCAGTTTCACGTTCGAGCCCGTAAGCCAGACCCCCTCGGCGTCGACCCACAAGCCATAACCCACGCCGAAATCGGGCGAAGGGATTCGACTCCACTGAGTCCCATCCCAATGAAAGACCACCCCTTCGCCGACTGCCCATACGTCTCGCGCATGGCGGCCGGAGACCCGATGAAGCGGAACGCCCGCCCCCGTCTCCACGCGCGTCCAGCCGCTGGGACCCAGGTGAAACGTCTCGTCCCCCACGACCCACGCCACCCCTGGCTCTGGAGACCAGAGATCGTCGAGGTATCCTTCGGACACGCGGGGCCCGTCGTGAACGGCCACGCCATCCCACCGGCTCACCACTCCGTCGTCGCGCAGCATCAGCACGTCGTCTCCGGAGCGCGAGAGCGCGATGTAACCTCGCTCATCCGGATAGTGTCGGAGGACCTCGAAACCACGCTGAGCTGAGGGGATGACGCTGAAGTGGATCTCGCCCCAGCACTCCCCGTCGTCCGGGGCTCGTTCCGATTCACCCGGTTGCACCTCGAGTGAGCTGCGCGGCAACTTGACGAACAAGCGGGTCACACCGGCTCCGCGTTTGAACTCGACTTCGAGTCCTCCGCGCGCTTCTGCCTCCTGGCTGGCTGCCTTTACGAACGCCGCAGTGTGGAGCGTGTCGTCGTATCGAACCCACCTCACGTCGTAACCCATCGGCCTGGCCCTCGAGCGCGGTGAGTTTGAGCGACACCGCCGCGATGGCTCGGCAGTCTATCCACCGGCCGGCCCCCGTCACCGGTCCTCCTCGCCTCCCCCACTCCAGCCCTCACCCTCAACCAACATGGCTCCTATCCCGCCTCTACGCCGACGGGGTACAGCCACTACAGGGGCCTGTCAGCCCAGCAGTCGCCGCACCACATCCACCAGGTCCTGGCGCACCAGGTCGCCCTTGGTGATGTAGCCGTCCACCCCGGCCGCCAACCCCCGCCGCCGGTCCTCCTCCCCCCCACGGGTGGTGAGGATGACCACCGGGAGTCTCGAATGGACGGGGTGCCCCTTCAGGCGCCGGGCCAGCTCCAGGCCGTTCACCCCCGGCATCTCCAGGTCCGTGACGACCAGGTCCACGGGATGCGACTCCAGGACCTCCAGGGCCTCCGCGCCGTCCGAGGCGATGACGGTGTCGTACCCCACCGCCTCCAGCAGGTTGGCGATGAGCTCCCGGGTGAGGGGCGAGTCGTCCACCACGAGGATGCGGCGCCGCCGGGCCTCGGGACCGGGCTCCACCGATGGGGGTGGACGCGGCAAGGCATTGCCTTGGTGGGCGCTGGCGGTGAGGAAGGCCGCCGAGAGCACCATGGCCAGGCGCCCATCCGCCAGGGACGTGGCCCCGGTGAGGTGGCCGAAGCGGCCCAGGATGCCCTTCAAGGGGAGGATGGCCTGGACCCGCTCCTCCAGGACGCGGTCCACCACCAGCGCCGCCGCGCCGCTCTGGCTCTTCACCACCAGGGCCAGCTCCCCCTCTCGAGCGGGCCGCGGAGGCCCCAGCCCCAGCAGTGACGACAGCGGGGCCAGCGGCAGGACCCGGCCTTCCACCAGGAGCGACGGGCGGCCGGCCACCTCGCATTGGTCCACCGAGTCCACCTTCAGCGCCCGCGAGACATGGGTGGCGCTCAGGGCCAGCGTCTCCGTCCCCACCTGGATGAAGAGCAGCGGGGCCACGGTGAGGGAGACGGGGACGCGCAGCTCGAAGATGGTGCCCCAGCCCGGTGCAGACTCCACCCCGACGTCACCGCCCAGGGCCTGGATGGAGGTGCGCACCGCGTCCAACCCCACGCCCCGGCCCGACAGGTCGGTGACGACGTCCCGCGAGGTGAAGCCCGGCAGGAAGATGAGCTCGCGGGCCGCGGCGTCGGACAGGGCGTTGGCGGCGCTCTCGTCGAACAGCCCCCTGCGGACGGCCACCTTACGGAGTTGGACGGGGTCCACGCCCATGCCGTCGTCTTCAACACGGAGGTTGATGCGGTTGCCCTCTCGAGCGGCACGCAGCGTGAGACAGCCACGCGGCTTCTTGTCCGCCGTGACGCGGTCCACCCGCGTCTCCAGTCCGTGGTCCAGGGCGTTGCGGACCAGGTGCATCAACGGCTCGCGAAGCGCCTCCACGACGGCGCGGTCGGCGCGAGTGTCCTCGCCGTCGACGACCAGCTCCACCTCCTTGCCCAGCGCGCGGGACAGGTCGCGCACCATGCGCGGATAGGGCTCGAAGAGGACGGAGAGCGGCAACATGCGCAGCGTCTGCACCTCCTCCACCAACATGCCCAGGTCGCGCAGCTCCGCGTTGGAAAGCAGCTTCGACTCGCGGTGGAGGACCGCGGCCATCTCCTTGGCCGAGCCCAACCGTGCCGCCAACGCGGCGCCCGCGGGCCCCAGGTCTTCCGCCTCGCGTGCGAGCTGGCTCAGCTCACGGGCCAGGGCCAGGCGCCGGGCATTGGCCAGCTCCCGGCGACGCGCCACCTGCGTGAGGTTGGTGACGGCGCTGGTGAGCAGGTCCAGGCTCTCCACGCCGATGCGCACCGCGGTGTCCGGACGTGACTCGGGCTGCCGGGGCGCCGTGAGGCCGTTGGAACCCTGCACCGTCGGAGCCGAGGAGGCCGCCCGGGCTCCCGCGCCGGAGGACGCCGCGGCGCCAGAGGCTTGCGGAGAGACGAGGCTCGGCATCGCGCTCCGGCCCGGTGGAGGCACGTGAGGTCGGCTCCCCTCCGCGACGGGGACCGTCAACAGCCGCCCCGGAGTTGCCCCCGGGTTCGTCTGCACGGCGGAGTGAGGGCCACCTTGGGCGCCTACGCGGCCAGCGGCCTCCGGAGTCGCGGGGGCTCCTTCTGCGGGCGCGAGACTTCCGGTCGGCAGCCGCACCGACTCGGAGCGGACGCACTCCTGCAACCACGCGACGAGCCGCTCCACCGCGGGCGGCGGCTCATCGGCGGCCTGCGTCCCGGAGAACACGAGCACGGCGTCCGCCGTGGTCAGCAACGCATCCGTGGACGCGGGGGAGAGCGCGTAGCGCAAGGGCTCGGTGCAGCGGACCAACTCCTCCATCTCGTGCACCAGCACGTTGACGTCATCAAAGCCCATCATCCGGGCTTCACCCTTCAAGCCGTGCAGCTCTCGCAGCACACCCCGCCCCGCCTCCGCGCTGGCGCCAGACTCCAGTTCCATCAAGGACCGGGTGATGCGCTCCAGGCGCACCGTCACCAGGTCCCGGAACTGTCTGAGCAGGCGCTCGCTCGGGGTCACCCGCCCTCCTCCCCCAGCGGCTCCTGGCCAATCTGGAAGCGCTCCACCACGCCCTGCAGGTCCCTGGCGAGCACGAGCAGGTCCGTGTTCGCCGTCGTCACCTGCTTGGTGGCGTTGAGGCTCTGCTGGGTGATGCGGAGGATGTCCGCCATCGTGTCGGCGAGCTGGTCGGTGCCCATCTGCTGCTGCTGCGTGGCCAGGGAGATGCTGCGCACCGCGTAGGACGTCTGCCCGGCCAGGTCGACAATCTGCCGCAGCGACTCGGACACCTGCTGCGCCAGCGTGGTGCCCGTCTCCACCGCGCGCACGCCACCCTCGGTGGCGGACACGGCCGCGGCGGAGGCTTCCCGCACCTCCTCGATGAGCCCCTCAATCTCCTTCGTGGACTCCAGCACGTTCTCCGCCAGCCGCCGCATCTCCGCGGCCACCAGCGAGAAGCCCCGGCCCACCTCGCTGGCCTTGGTGCCCTCCAGCTCGGCGTTGAGCGCCAGCAGCTCCGACTTGTCGGCGACGCCGTTGATGAACTCGACGATTTTGCCAATCTGCTGCACGCGCTTGTTGAGCCGCACCACGGCGGAGGAGATGGCGCCGTTGTCCTGGCGCATGCGCGCCATGGAGCCCAGGAAGGCCTCCGCGCTCCCCTGCCCCTGCTGCGCCGCGCCCAGCGTGCGCTGGGCAATCTCCGCCACCGAGCCCGCGTTCTCGGCGATCTGCCGCGCCGAACGCGCCAGCTCCTCCGTGGTGGCGCTCGTCTCGTCCAGCGAGCTGGCCTGCTCCGTCGCGCCCGCTTCGTAGCGTCCCGACGTGGTGAGAATCTCCTCCGTCGTCGCCGAAATCTGCGCGCCCGCCCGCTGCAACTGCGACATCACGTCCGCCAGATGCACGCGCATGGTGGTGAACGCCGCGGAGACGTCCCAGACCTCGTCCTCCGCGGGCACCACGCGCGGGCTGGCCAGGTCCCCCTCGGCGATGCGCTTCGCCTCGCGCGACAGCTCCCGGAGGGGCCGCCCCAGCATGGTGCCGCCCAGGTAGGCGGCCGTCAGCGCCAGCGCGAAGACGAGCAGCACCAGCCCTCCGCCCTGCGTCAGCGCCTCGACTCGAAGCTCCTGCGCCAACATCACCTGACGGCTGACGTCCCGCTCCGCCATGAGCCGGGTGAAGATGTGGTTGCTCAGCGCCGACGCGAGCTGCGCGGACAGCACCGCGGGCGTCATCACCGCCACGAAGGCGAAGGCCGCCAGCCGCGCACGCAGCTCCGCGCGCCGGGGCATGGCCTCGATGAGCTGCGCGTGCGTCATGCCCAGCTCCGCCAGCCACAGCACCACCTTGCGCGAACGAAGCACGACGAGGCAGTACACGAGCAGCGCGGTCAACGGCCCGAAGAGCAGGCCCAGCGCGGCGATGCGAGCGGCCACCGCCAACTCCACGCCCACGCCCAGCCACATGCACGCGCCCAGCGTCAGGGTGGTGACCAGCCACAGTCCCAGCGAGCCCAGGAAGGCCTCGTCCGGCGCGCGCGTTACCTCCGCCACCGCCGACGCCAGCGTCTGCGGTGTGGTGGGCACATCCCCACGCTCCAGCCCGCGCAGGGTGCGCTGCCGTCCCAGGGACACAGCGGCCCCCGACACCAGCGCCGTCGCGCAGAGCGCGCCGCCCAGGATGCCCATCAAGCCCATCCGGCCCGCCAGCGGTTCGGCGAGGGTGAGCGACGCGAAGCGCAGGCTGAGCGCCGCGCCCACCAGGTTGGCCAGCGGGACGGGCGCCATGAGGTGCCGGCTGAAGGAGGCCCGCCTGGGGCCCTTCTGCGTGCTCACGCGTCACCTCCCGGCCCGACGTGGAAGCGCTCCACCGCGTCTTTCAAATCACGCGCCAGGGTGGACAGGTCGGCGTTGGCCGCCGCCATCTGCTTGGTGGCCGCGAAGTTCTGCTCGGTGACGCGAAGGATGTCGCCCATGGCGGCCGCCAGCTGGTCCGTTCCCGTCTGCTGCTGCTGCGTGGCCAGGGAGATGCTGCGCACCGCGTGGGACGTCTGCCGGGCCAGCTCCAGGATGAGGCTCAGGCTTTCGTCCACCTGCGCGGCCAGCACCGTGCCCGCGTCCGTCGTCTTCAGCCCCGCCTCGGTGGCCATGACCGCGGCGTGCGTCGCATCACGAATCTCCGCGATGAGCTGCTCAATCGCCTTCGTGGAACGGATGACGTTCTCCGCCAGACGCCGCATCTCCGCGGCCACCAATGAGAAGCCGCGGCCCACCTCGCCCGCCTTGGTGCCTTCCAACTCGGCGTTGAGCGCCAGCAGGTCGGACTTGTCGGCAATCTCGTTGATGAACTCCACCACCTTGCCAATCTGCTGCACGCGCTTATTGAGCCGAACCACCGCGTCCGCGATGGCCTGGTTGTCCTCCTTCATGCGCTGCATCGCGCCCAGGAAGGCGGCGGCGCCTCGCTGTCCCGTCTGCGCGGCGGCGAAGGTCGTCTCGGCGATGGCGGACACCGACTCCGCATTGCCGGCAATCTGCTGCGCCGAGCGTGCCAGCTCCTCCGTGGTGGCGCTCGTCACGTTGAGCGACGCGGACTGCTCATCCGCGCCGGACTCCTGCTCACCGGACGTGGCCACCAGTTGCTCGGTGGTGGTGGAAATCTGGAGGCCCGCGCGCCGCAGTTGGGCCAGCGCCTGCCCCAGCTGCGTCTGCATCTGCGCGAAGGCGGCGGAGGTGGCCCACACCTCATCCTCCGCGGCGATGATGCGCGGCGGGCGGAAGTCGCCCTGGGCGATGCGCGTCGCGTCCTCGGTGATGGAGCGCAGCGGCTCGGCGATGACGGCGCCGCCCACATAGGCCGTCATCATCACCAGCACCGCGACCAATCCAGCCACCGCGAGCCCGCTCGTCTCACTGGCCCGTCCCGCCACGTCGCGCTGCACGTGGGCTGGCGCGCCCACCATCGCATCCACCGCGTCCATCGCCCGCGTCACCGACGCGTCGAGGATGAAGAAGGACGGACTGAGCACGGCGATGGCGGTGAAGAGCACCATCCGCCGGCGGATGTGCAGACGGCGCGGCGGCGCCGTGGCCACCACCTCCAGCGGGGACAAGCCCTGGGCCGCCACCAGCTCCACCGCCTTGCGGGCGCGGCGAGCCACCATCAGGTAGACGAACAGCGCGCTCAGCGGCCCCAGGAACAGGCCCATCAGCGCGAGCCGCATCCCCAGCATCCACGTCCCACCCACCAGCGGAACGAAGACGAGCGCCACGCCCAGCGAGGCCAACAGCCAGCACTGAAGGACGAAGGCGAAGCTCCGCTCCGGGAAGGAGCGCGCTTCCAGCAGCGCCTTGAGCAGGGCCTCGTGCGTGGACGGCAGCCGGCCTTCGCCCAGCGCGTACAGCACCCGCAGCGCGCGCCGTCCATGGACGCCGGTGAACCAGAGCGCCAGCGACAGCGCCACGCCCACCAGCAACAGGAAGGGCCCCCAGGTGCCCTCGGGCACCGTGCCGGTGAGCTGGCAGTGCAGCAGCACCAGCACCGTGCCCATGGAACTGCCCAACAACGCGGGACGCGCGGTCCACCGCGCCAGGCCCCTCATGCCCCCGGGCACCGTCATGCACCCTCCCCTGGATGCCCGCGCAGGAAGCGCTCGAAGTCCGCCAGTCCCACGAGGGGCCACAGCTCTCCTCGCGCCATCACGAAGCCCTGGAGGCTGCCCCCCGACGCGCGCACCGTCACCGGCGGCGCGGGCAGCACCCGGTGCGGCTCCGCGTCGATTTCCAGCGCGTCCACGCCCACCGCCCCACCCGAGGCGGACACCAGCACGCGGGCGGAACCCTCCGTCTCATGGAAGGCCCGGCGCGCGGAGGCCGCCGCGTGCCCGGAGGGCGACGCGATGGAGGCCACCTCGTGCGCATGGAAGGCGAGCCGGTGGGGACCGGCATGGCAGAGGAGCATTCCCCGGACGTGGCCCGGCGGCTCCATGACTCAGGTCCCCTGACTGAGGTGGTCGAAGAGCCCTTCCGGGTCGATGACGGCCACGTCCCGGGGGCCGCTCTTGGCGGGGCCGCGCAGGTGGACGTGGACGCCCGTGGGGCCCAGGGGCTCCAGCGTGCCCGTCACCGGGGAGACGCCGGCCACCGTACTGGCCGTGAGGGCCAGGGTCCCACGCGGCAGGCGCACGAGCACCGCCCTTCGGGAACCCTGACTGACGCCGCCCACCAGCAGGCCCATGTCCACGACGGGGATGACTTCACCCCGATGCGCGAACACGCCCAGCAGGTGGGCTGGAGCGCCGGGCACCCGCGTGAGCTCGGGGAAGGTCACGACCTCCGCCGCGCTCTCCGCGGGTACCGCATACCAGCTACTGCCACAGGCGAAGACGAGATAGGACTGACGCGCTTCCGGCTCTTGGACGGCCATCACACGCGCAGCCTACCTCAGACTAGCGCTGGAACTCGACGCGGCGGTTCTCGGACCACGCGTCTTCGGACGAAGCGGAGTTCACCGGGCGGGTCTCACCATAACCCACCGTGCCCAGCTGGCTGGCCGGCACGCCCAGGTCCGTCAGGTAGCGCTTGACGGACGCCGCGCGGCGGTTGGAGAGCTGGAGGTTGTACTCCTCGGTGCCGCGCTCGTCGGCGTGGCCCGCCAGGGTGACGCGGCCCGGCGCGGTCTTCATGCACTGAGCCAGGTCGGACAGGCGCTGCTGCGCGTCCGCGGACAGGCCGGACTCGTTGAAGCCGAACGGGATGGGGCTCCAGTCGCAGCGCTCCGCGGAGGCCGTCACGCACTGGCCGGCCTGGCACTCCTGGCCCTCGCCGCAGTCAGCGCTGGACGCGCAGGTGTTCTCGGGGACCTGGCAACGGCCGGACTCGCACTTGCCGCCGCCGGGGCACTGGGTGTCCTGCTGGCACTGGGCCTCGGCGCACTTGCCGGCCTCGCAGATACGGCCGCTGCCACAAGCGCTGTCCGTGGTGCACTCAGGCGGCTTGGGGGCGCACTTGTTCGCCTGGCAGGTGAAACCCTCCTGGCAGTTGGCGTCAGTGGCGCACTCCTGGCACTGGCCCTGAACGCAAACTTCGCCCTTCTCCGCGCAGTGCTCATCCTCGTTGCACTTCGGATAGGAAGGGGTGCAGCCGCCCATGATGGCGACGGCGAGGGAGAGCCCCGCCAAAAGGGAAATCTGACGCATTATTTCCTCCAGAATTCTGTAGTCGAAAACGCGCCCGCGCCCGCGGGGTGTAGTCGTTGGCGTGTAGTCTCACTGGAGGGGGTGAGTCAAAACATTTGTCCCGCGCAGGACACCCCACCCCATCGCCGAAACCCTTGAATCTCCAAATATTTTCCGTGAGATTGTCACGATTGACCCGCGTGTGGCGCGCCCCGTGGCGCGCCTCGGGGAAAGCCCGCCATGCCCGCCTCTGTCCTCATCGTCGATGACGAGAAGAACATCCTCCTCACCCTGAGCCAGTCGCTCCAACTGGCGGGGTATCAGACGCACCTGGCCAACAGCGGGCAGGTGGCCCTGGATGTCGTCAGCGCCCGTCCCGTGGACGCGGTGCTGATGGACGTGAGGATGCCGGACATGGACGGCCTCACGGCCCTGGCGAAGCTGACCGAGCTGAAGCCGGAGCTGCCCGTCATCATGATGTCCGGGCACGGCACCATCGACACCGCAGTGAAGGCCACCCAGTTGGGGGCCAGGGATTTCCTGGAAAAGCCAATCGCCCGGGAGCGGCTGCTGGTGGCGCTGCGCAACGTGCTCAAGCACCAGGCCGCCATGGCGGAGCTCCAGGAGCTGCGGGCACAGCTGGGCCGCTACGACATGGTCGGCAGTGGACCGGCCATGCAGCGCATCTTCTCGCTCATCCAGCGCACGGCGCCTTCCGAGGGCCGGGTGCTGATTACAGGTGAGAACGGCACGGGCAAGGAGCTCATCGCGCGGGCGCTGCACCAGCACTCGAAGCGCAAGGGGCAGCCCTTCGTGAAGCTCAACTGCGCCGCGGTGCCGCATGAGCTCATCGAGAGCGAGCTGTTCGGCCACGAGAAGGGCGCCTTCACCGGCGCGGTGAGCGTGCGGCGGGGCAAGTTCGAGCTGGCCCACGAGGGCACGCTCTTCCTGGACGAGATTGGCGACATGCCGCAGGCGATGCAGGCCAAGCTGCTGCGCGTGTTGCAGGAAGGCGAGCTGGAGCGCGTGGGCGGCGCGGAGACGCACAAGGTGGACGTGCGCGTCGTCGCGGCGACGAACAAGAACCTGGAGGCGGAGATTGCCGCCGGGCGCTTCCGCGAGGACCTCTACTACCGCATCAACGTGGTGCAGATTCATTCGCCCCCGCTGCGTGAGCGGCGCGAAGACTTGCCGGACCTCATCAAGACGTTCCTCGACGAGGCCTGCGCCAAGAATGGACGCCGGCCGCTGACGCTGTCCCCCGACGCGCTGGCGGTGATGAGCGCCTACGACTATCCCGGCAACGTGCGCGAGCTGCGCAACCTGGTGGAGCGGCTGGCCATCCTGTGTGAAGGCCCCATCGTCACCCGGACGGATGCGCTGGAGCTGTTGCCCCGAGGCCGGAACGTGCCGCCGCCCGCACCGGTGGAGACACCCGCGAGCCCCCTGCCCCCTCCTTCTCCCGAGGCCGCAGTGGTCCTGGCGTCCAGTACGCCCGCGCCCGCCATCGCCGCCCCGGTGGCGACCGAGCCTCCCGCGCCCGTGGGCTTCCGGCCTCGCGCGGACCGGACGTTCCGCGAGCAGGTGGAAGACGCCGAGCGGGAAATCATCCAGCACGTGCTTTCCCATACACACGACAACGTGACGGAAGCCGCGCGGTTGCTCGACCTGGAACGCGGTCACTTCTACAAAAAAATGAAGGCCTTGGGCTTGCGCCGCGGACAGAGCGAATCCTGACTGCCTGACAGTCATTACCGCCAGGCAATTCCAGACGCGCGAAAGCAATCGCGTGCCGCTCCAGCCCGGCGGCTCCCGTACTGCGGGCGCAGGCCCGGAGCCTCGGCGTCTCCGCCGCGCTCCGGGCCTTGTTGGCCGCAGCGGGCTCAGCTCAGGGTCGCGATGCCCTCGCCCAGCAGATCCGCCTCGCGGCCACGGCGCGACGGATAGCGGTCACCGAAGTCCTCCAGGTTGGCCTTCGCGTCGTCCCACCGCTGCTCCGTCACCTGCGCGAAGAAGTTGGGCGTGGCCGTCTTCAGCGAGCCGTACTGGAAGCCCACGGAGGCAATCACCGTCTGCATCTCCCGCGGCAGCTCCGCGAACTTCGGCCGGCTGCCACCGTCCGCGGCGTTCAGGCGCTCTACCTCGGTGTTGTACTCATTGACGACGTTGTCCAGCGCCTCGCCCTTCACGGCCCGGTCCAGCTCCTTGACCTCTTCCGCCGTCAAGTTCAGCGGGTTCTCCTCCAGGAAGTCCGCGGCGTCCTGGCCCTTCTTGCCCAGGTAGGGCTCCAGCTTCGTCTTCAGCGCGTCCGACAGCCCCAGCCGGTCCAAATCGTTCATGTCCCGGGCGCCCAGGTCCACGCCCGTGCCCACCGTGACACCGCTCTTGCTCCCCGTGGCGTCCGGGACATAGCCATCCTGTACCGCCCGGCCCTCCTGCTCGGCGATGAAGTCCCAGTCGACGTCCGGCTCCGTCGCGGCGGCAACTCCGCCCTCCGGAGCCACGGCCTGGGCCTCGACCGCCGGTTGCGACTGCTTCGCCGCGTGGGCGGGCCGCGAGTCCCAGCCGTCCTTCACCGAATAGCCCTTGGCCTTGTTCTGCTCGGGCTGCCGCGCGTCCTCGCGCCGGTTCGTCTCATTCCGGAGGCCGCGGGCGGACTCCCCTCCCGACACCCGCGACTCCCGCTGGGAGCTTCTTGAAGACGAAGAGCGATCGATTCCAGTCATGGCAAGTCCTCACTGAGTCCGGGAAAATTCGACTAACAGTGTGGAGCCTGCCACCCACATCACCCTTCATCAAGCCGCAGTGCGCGATTTAGCCAAAATTCAACTCACTCCCGATACTCGCAACAAAGCTGTAACACCCGCTGCCCCCACCACCACGACGACGAAGGGCAGCTTCCGCCACGCCAGCACGGCGCCAGCGAGCACCCCCGCCGGACGTGCCCAGCCCGAAAAGCCCCCGTTCGACGACAGCGTGGCCGTGGCCACCAGCGCGGTGAGCAGCGCAATCGCGGAGAGGGACAGCAGGCCCTGGACCCGCGCGGACACCTGCATGCGCTGGCTCAGCAGCGGGCCCGCGAGCCGGAAGGCATAGGTGCCCGCCGCCAGAACCAGGATGGGGAGCAGCGTCATCGCAGCACCAGCCCGAGCGCCAGCAGCGAGAGCAGCACGGGAACCCCCGTGGGAAGAATCGGCGTGGTGGCGAGCGCGATGAGCGCCGCGCCCCCCGCCACCCAGCGCGCCTGGGCAGCCGCCGCGCGGGCCTCGTGGGCGCGTGCTGTCTCGACCTCGCCCTCCGCGGTACCGGGCTCGGCGTTCGGAGGCTTGGCGGGGGCAGTCAGCGACGGCAGCAGCAGCGCCAGCAACCCGGCGGGGAACGCGGCATCGAGCCCCATCGCCTCCGGGCTGCCCAGCGCCGTTCCCGCCAGGGCGCCGACGAGGACGCCCGCGTTCCAGGCCATGAACAGCGCCCCACCGCACAGCCAGTACGCCGCCTTCCGGCGCTCCGGCGTGGGCTGCGCGAGCGCGAACGCCACGGACTCGTCCACCATCAAGTGCGTGCCAATCAGCCGCACGAGCCAGTGCTTTCCCAGCACGTCCGAAATCACCAGGCCGAACGGCAGGTGCCTCGCGTTGAGCAGCAGCCCCGCGATGACCGCGGCCACGGGACTGCCACCGCCCGCCACCACCCCCACGGCCATGAACTGCGAACCGCCCGCGAAGACGAGCACGGACATGGCCGACGCGACCCACACCGACAATCCCGACGCCACCGAGATGGCGCCGAACGAAGCCCCGATGACGCCAGAGGCGGCGGCAATCGCCGCGACATCCCGAACCAGACTTCGATCCACATGCCCCATGGCCATGGCGCGCATCCATGAAACGAAGACACGGGCCGGTCAACGACGAACACCGGCACGGACCTCGAGGCCCCAGCCTTCGAGCCGGCAAGCCCCCGCGTACGCGCTGCGCCCACCCAACGGTACATTTCTACTGCCCGTCGCCTCCCACCGCCGCCGCGGAGTGAAGCGAAGCGCAACAGGGCTTCAAGTGACCCACCCACGCTGTACTCGATGACATTTTCAGGGGCTGAACGTGCCCACGGGACGTGGGAGAGTCAGCGGTGATGAGTACGGGCTCCATCCTTGGCATCGACTTCGGGACCACCAACACCGCCGCGGCCTTCTTCGACAAGGCCGGCAAGCTTCGCGTCGTTCCGGTGACGGACAAGAGCGTCACGCTGCCTTCCGTCGTCTGGTTCCACGCGGCGGACAAGGCCATCGTTGGGCACGCCGCGCGCCGGCAAATCATTGATGACCCTCGCCACACCGTCTTCGGCGCCAAGCGCTTCCTGGGCCGCCGCTTCCAGTCCGAGTACGTCACCCAGCACAAGGACAAGTACGCCTTCGAGCTCGTCGAGGCCGAGGACGGCTACACGGCCGTGACGATGTACGGGAAGCAGACGTCGCTGACGGAAGTGGCGCACCTCATCATCAAGCAGATTCTCACGTTGGCGAACCACACCGCCGGCACGCCCTTCCGCGAGTGCGTGCTCACCGTGCCCGCGCACGCCAGCAGCCGCCAGCGCGCGGCGGTGCGCCATGCCGCGGAGCAGGCCGGCCTCCAGGTGCGCGCCATCGTCAACGAGCCCACCGCCGCCGCGCTCTACTACGCCAACCTGCGCAACCCCGAGCAGACGGTGATGGTGTTCGACCTGGGCGGCGGCACCTTCGACGCCACCCTGCTCGCGGTGCAGAACAAGGTGGTGAAGGTGCTGGCCACCGGCGGTGATGCCTTCCTGGGCGGCGCCAACTTCGACGAGCGCATCGTGGAGATGCTGGTGGACGACTTCCAGCAGAAGCACGGCATCGACCTGCGCGGGAACAAGGTGGTGATGCAGCGGCTCGTCTTCGCCGCTGAGTCCGCGAAGATGGCGCTGAGCCAGCGCGACGCCACGGTGCTCCGCGTGCCGTGCATCGCCCAGAAGGACGGCGGCTTCATCGACTTCGACTACACGCTCACCCGCAAGCGCCTGGAGGAGATGGCCTTCCAGCTCATCGAGCGCACCGCCTCCGCCTGCGACGACGTGCTGGAGCGCGCGAAGCTGAAGGCAGAGCAGATTGACGAGCTGGTCCTCGTCGGCGGCCAGACGCGCATGCCCGCCATCCGCCAGCGCTTCTCCCACTTCAAGCGCATGTCCTCCGACAAGGAGGTCAACCCAGAGCTCGGCGTCGCGGTGGGCGCGGCCATCCTCGGCCGGAACCTGGCGCGCGGCATCACCGGCCTGGCGGACGTGGTGCCCATGCCCATCAGCATCATGGTTCCCGGCGGCGCGCAGCACGAGGTCATCCCCGCCAACACCCCCGTGCCCGCGACGAAGTCCGTGACGCTGGAGCTGCCGATGATTCCCGGGCCGCTCTCCATCGCCCTCTTCGAGGCGCTGGACACCACCACCGTGGACCGCGAGCTGCTGGGCACCGTCCGCGTCGAGTTGGACTGGCGCACCACCTACAAGGGCCCCACCACGCTGGAGCTCCGCATGGGCCAGGACTTCGTCCTCAGCGCCGCGCTCGTCTCCCCTCAGGGCGCCCGGCATCCGCTGGCCATCAGCGACATGCGTGCGCCCAAGCGCTCCGCGTAACGCTGCGTGACGCACGTCGCCGTGCGAGGATGCGCGGGCAACCTGGGAGGTACACAGCATGGTGGGTAAGTCCGCGGTGGGTTTGACGTTGATCCGCGTGGTGTTCGGTCTCTCGTTGGCGCTGGGGCACGGCCTGCCCAAGCTCACCGGCGACATGAGCAAGTTTGCGGCGGGCGTGGCGCAGCTCGGATTCCCGTTTCCGACGTTCTTCGCCTGGTGCGCCACGATGGCGGAGTTCCTGGGCGGGCTGCTGGTGGCCGTGGGCCTCTTCACGCGACCGGCGGCGGCGATGGCGGGCTTCACCATGGCAGTGGCCCTCTACCGGCACCGCGCGGACCCCTTCGGCCGCATGGAAATGGCGCTGCTCTACCTCGCCGTCATGGCCGGAATCGCGCTCATCGGCGCGGGGCCGTGGAGCCTCGACGCGAAGGTCCGCCGTCGCGCCTGAGCCACGCGAATCAGGCGGCCACGCGTTCCACACACTCCGGGGTGTCGTTGGCGGGGGAGTTCACCACGCGCGACACCTCGTAGGCGTCCAGCGACTCCTCGGCGCAGGGCACCAGCAGCGGGAGCAGCCCTGAGGACTCCTGTGGCTCCGGACGCAGCCACACCTCCTGGGCCTCCGGCTCGAGGATGACGGGCATCCGGTCATGGATGGGCGCCATCAGCGCGTTGGGCCCGATGGTGATGATGGTGCAGGTGTTGAGCACCTCGCCCGTGTCGGGCGCGGTCCACTCTTCCCACAGCCCCGCGAGCGTCAGGAGCTGCCCGTCCTTGCGGTGGAAATAGTACGGCGTCTTCGGCTTCGTGGACTGCTTCCACTCGTACCAGCCATCCACCACGACGAGGCAACGGCGCCGCTTGAGCGCGGAGCGGAAGCTGGGCTTCTCCGCCACTGTCTCGCCCCGTGCGTTGATGAGCTTGTTGCCAATGGCGGGGTCCTTCGCCCACGACGGGACGAGCCCCCAGCGGAAGGCATCCAACATCCGTGCGCCATCATTGGTCACCACGGGCATCAACTGCGTGGGACAGAGATTGAAGCGCGGGCGTTCCACGGCGGTACGAATGCCCGCGAGGCCCAGACCGGTGACAATCTGCTCAGGAGAGGTTCGGACGGTGACACGGCCACACATGGGCAGGAAGTATCGCCCTGGCAGGCCGAATGCCCAAGAAGACACCTTGCCAGTGCAGCCAAACAGGCGGGTGGCCGCTGCAGTAGCATGGGCGGCATGAGCGACGGCCCCAAGAAGAACCCGAAGGTGTTTGGCGTTCCGGTGAAGATCGACCCGTACACGTCGGTCCGGCCTGAGCACCCCACCGGCGAGTTCGGCATGCCGAGCGCGAAGAAGAAGGATGACAAGCCCTTCGACCCCTTCGCCGTCGTCATCGAGTCACCAAAAGGCGGCGGCTGAGCAGCGGAATCCGGAGCCTGCCGCCTGTCCGCTGGACTACAACGGGCGGGCCATGAACCGGACTACTCTGCTTTCTCTCTGTGTCGCCGCCTCGCTCGTCGCCTGCACCGAGCGAACCTCGAGCCCCGCCGCCGGAGTCGACTCCGGTATCGGCGCCGCGCCTGTCGCCCCTGCCGCACCGGGCAAGGGACAGACGCCCTCCCCCGCTCCGAGCACGGAGTCCCAGGGCGCGGGCAGCCCGGATGCCGCGGTGCCGGGCTCGGCAACGGCCGAAGCAGCCAACGCTGATTCGGGCGTCGGCGAGTACACGGGAGCGCCGGCCGCGGAGAAGGGCACCTGCTCAGCGGCGAGCTTGTCTCCGCGCGCAGCACCGGCTTCCCCGGCGCTGCCAGCGCCCGTGGAGTCGATGCGTCAGCGCATCATCGCCGCGGCGGTGGCCTGTGATTACACGGCGCTCAACACCCTGGCGGACGAGAACGGCAAGGCCGTGCGGTTCACCTTCGGCGACGGCACCGACGCGGGAGAGTACTGGCGCGCCGCGGAGAAGCTGGGCAACCCGGAGCTGGCCCGCATCGTCCAGGTCCTGAACCTGCCCTACGCGAAGCAGGACAATCTCTACTTCTGGCCGGCCGTCCATGTCACCGGCGCGACGTCCGACAAGGATTGGGGCGCGCTCAAGGGCGTCTACCCGGACGAGGAAATCGCGGGGATGAAGGACCAGGGCAGCTACCTCGGCCTGCGCGTGGGCATCACCCCCGAAGGCGACTGGCAGATTGCCGTCGCCGGGGATTGAGGCCCGCCACGCGAATCACGTCGGCAGCTTGATGCCTGACAGCCGTTGGAACAGCTCCACGGCGAAGCCGTCCGTCATGCCGGAGATGTAGTCCGTCACGCACAGCAGCCGCTGGTACTTCGACAGACGGGCCACCGCCTCGGTGATGGCTTCGTCTCGGGACGCGGGCGCTTCCGCCATGTCCCGGACGTGCTCCGGACGCTGGAAGAGGTCCAGTGGCAGCAATTGCCGCAGCTTCTTCTCCTCGCGGTTCGGCGTGTCGGTGACGACCGCCATCGCGAACATGTCCAGCAATCCGCCCAGCGTCTTGAAGCCCGCGCTCTCAATCTGGAGCACGCGCTCGCTCTCATAGCCGTAGCGCCGCGTGAGATTGCGGATGGCCTTCAGCGGCTTCGCCACGTCGTCCCGCGCGGAGGCCAACGGCGTCTCCCACTTCCCGTCTTCCATCGCCTCCACGTTCTCCAGGAACACCTTCACGGAGGCCTGGATGAGCTCGCCAATGGCCCGCGCTCGCGCCTGCGCAAGACGTGTCTCCGGATGCGACGGCGGCGGGCGCACGGGCCCTTTCACCGGACGAGGCAGCACCGCGTCCAGCAACTCACACGCATCCTTGATGGGAATCAGCCCCAGCTTCGCCGAGTCCTCCAGGTCGATGACCGCGTAGCAGATGTCATCCGCCGCCTCGACGAGGAACGCCAGCGGGTGCCGGGAGAACACGCCAGCCTCCCGTTCCACCAACCCCACCGCGCGGTACGCTTCCAGCGCCAGAGCCTCGTCGTCCTGGAAGTAACCAAACTTCTTCTCAGACACGCGCCCCTTGTCCCGCTCACGCCCGCCCGGCAGCACCGACGCGCGCGGGTACTTGCTCATCGCCCCCAACGTCGCCGCGGTGTAGCGCAGGCCGCCCCGCCGCTCCCGAGACTGAAGCCGGTTGAGGATTCGAAAGCCCTGCGCGTTGCCCTCGAAGGCCTCCAGGTCCTGCCACTGCTCCACCGTCTCGAAGGGGCTCTTCCGCCCGTCCACCTCGGCACCGGGCCGCGCCAGCCGCTGTGACACCCAATGCTGGATGGCCGCCTCACCCGAGTGGCCGAAGGGCGGATTGCCAATGTCATGCGCCAGACACGCCGCCGCGACGATGGTGCCCAGGTGCGAGGGATTCACCATGACGTCGCGCGCCTGCAGTCCCCGCCCCGCCAGATTCCCCAGCGAGCGCCCGACACAGGAAGCCTCGATGCTGTGCGTCAGCCGCGTGCGCGTGTAGTCGCTCGTGGACAGCGGAAACACCTGCGTCTTGTCGTGCAGGCAACGGAACTCCGCGGAGAAGACGATGCGGTCATAGTCCCGGTCGTAGTCGGTCCGCTCGTCCTGGAGCAGCGCGTCCATGTCACTCAGGACCGGCGCCGGCTCCTCCACCGGCTTCTTCTCCGAGCCCACCCGGTAACCTGAAAGAAGCCGCCGCCAACGCTCCGTTCGACTGCTGCTGCTCACGCCTGCCTCGCTGTGCGAAGGGACCCGGGGTGACATGCTGCCCCCCTCCCGCACCGAGGCAAGTTTTACCAGCCGGGCGGACGGGCCCCCGTCCCCCCTCCCAAGAGACACCGCGCCGCTGGACGAAGGCGCGGCCCCCGGGCAGCCTTCCGCCCGGCGAACACCGCCCATCCAACGGAGGCGTCCTCACGTATGAAGCTCAAGGCCCTGTGCATCACCGTGTCGCTACTCACCCTTCCCGGCGTGGCCTTCGCGCAGGGCGGGTTCGGCGCCCTCACCAAGGCCGCAGGCGATGCCGGCAAGTCCGCCGTGGAGAAGCGCGTCAACACCAAGCTGATGGACGAGGGCCGGCAGAACCAGTGCAGCTTCAAGACAGGCACTGCCCAGCTCGATGCCGGCTGCGACGCCAAGCTCAAGAAGCTGACCAACGCGCTCGTCGACGCCAAGAAGCAGCTCGTCGCCGCCGGCGTGAAGTCCTACAAGTTCGAGGTCTCCGGCCACACCGACTCCACCGGTGACGCGGCCAAGAACAAGAAGCTCAGCGAGCAGCGCGCGGAGACCATCGTCAAGGAGCTCATCGCGCGCGGCATCCCCCGGGGCGAAATCATCGCCGTGGGCTACGGCTCCGAGAAGCCGCTGGTGAAGCCCGACGACACCGCCGCCAAGAAGGCGAAGAACCGCCGCTACGAGCTCCAGGTCCGCCTGTAGCCTCAGCTCGCGCGGGCGCCCGAGGACACGGGCCCCGCGGGCGCGGCCACCTCGTCCCGCGGTGCCGTCCGGGCCGCGGGAATGAAGGTCATCGCGCGCTCGGCCAGCGCCGTAATCGTGAGCGACGGATTGACGCCCGGGTTGGCGGAGATGGCGGAGCCGTCCACCACATACAACCCCTCATGGCCGAACACGCGGTGCCGCGAGTCGATGACGCCCGTCTCCTCCGAGTCCCCCATGCAGCATCCACCCAGGATGTGCGCCGTCGTCGGAATGCCCAGCAGGGTCTCGCTGACGATGGTCATCGGATAGCCATCCAGCTTGTCCGCTACGCGCCGGGCCAGGTCGAACGCCTCCGGCATGTTGGCGCTCGGCGCCGGGCCCGCCTGGAGCGCCGTGCTCAGCCCCAGCCTCCGCGAGCGCTTCATGCGCAGGTGCCCTTCCAGGGTGCGCATGTAGAGCAGAATCATCGTCCTCCGCGCGAAGTCCGGGACGAACCACGCCTTGAGAAAGCGCAGCGGATGCCGGACCAGCAGGCCCACCAGCCGCACGAAGCGCTGGAGCATCGTGGCCCCGGACACCTGCGGCGCCATCAGCAACCGGAAGAAGCCCGAGCCCGCCGAGTAGCGCACCGGCTCCAGGTGCGACTGGGCATCGGTGTGCAGGATGGAACCGATGGCGATGCCCCGTGACAAGTCCTGCCCCTTGCGGCCGCTCACCACCCCCACGAGCGCCTCGGAGTTGGTGCGCACGCCGTCTCCCAGCCGGTCCGACAGGCGCGGCAGTCCGTCCGGGCTCGCCTTCAACTTGAGCAGCAGGTCCAGGGTGCCCAGCACGCCCCCCGCGAAGACGACGTGCTTCGCGGTGAACCGCACCTTCTTCCGTAAGAAGCGCCGCGCCCCCTGGAGCGCTTCGACCTCGTAGCCCCCGTCTGGCAGCGGTCGCACCCAGGTGACTTCGGTGTCTGCGTGCAGCGTGAGGCCGCGCCGCTCCGCCAGGTAGAGGTAGTTCTTGTCGAGCGTGTTCTTGGCGTCGAAGCGACACCCCAGCATGCATCCGCCACACGCAGTGCAACCCGTCCGGTCCGGTCCCTCACCGTTGAAGTACGGGTCCTTCACGGTGACGCCCGGCTCGCCGAAGTACACGGCCACGGTGGTGGGCTGGAAGTCGGTGCGGCCCAGGTCCGTGCCCACGTCCTGGAGCACCTGGTCTGGCACGGTGCGCAGCGGATTCGGCGTGGCGCCCAGCATCCGCCGCGCAGTGGTGTAGTGCGGCGCCAGCTCCTCCTTCCACGGGGCGAGGTGGCCCCACGAAGGGGCCTGGAAGAAGTCGTCCCGGGGGATGGGGAGCGTGTTGGCGTACACGAGCGAGCCGCCGCCCACGCCCACGCCCGACAGAACGGTGACGTGGCGGAAGAACGTCATCTCGAACAGGCCCCGCCACCCCAGCGTGGGCATCCAGAGCCAGCGCTTCAGCGCCCAGTTCGTCTTCGGGAAGTCCGGGGCGCGCAAGCGCCGCCCCTTCTCCAGCACCACGACGCGGTAGCCCTTCTCGGTCAGCCGGAGCGCGCTGACGCTGCCGCCGAACCCCGAGCCGATGATGAGCCAGTCGCAGTCCATGGCCATCCTGCCTCCCGACGGGAACCACGCCACACAGGTCACGCACCAGCGCATGCCGGCGGCGCCACTCTACGACAAAGGGATGCATCAGCCCGGCGCGGAGATTCAGGCGGTGCGGGGAACGAAGCGCCTGCCCGCCCAGTGCGATTTCACTCTAGGCGTGTCCTCTTTTTCACACTACGACCAGGTCTAAGAAAGCCTTTATTTCTCGAAAAGCAGAGGCTCCTCTCCGCAGCACGTCCCCCGTGCTGCGACGCAACGCCGTCTCCCTGGAGGAGCAATGCGGATGAAGACCTGGATGCCGGTCTCGCTGTTGCTGCTGAATGCCCCGCTGGCCTTTGCCGAGCCGATCAAGGCCAAGCCAGCTGACAAGACTGTCTGGATTGCGATTGGCACGGATGCCATCACGCCCATGCAGGAGACCTTCGCGGCCGAAGGCTGGAACGTGCCCACCGCCCTCAAGCAGCAGGAGCACGCGGGCGTGTTCCAGCTGAAGGAGTCCCAGCTGTCGCGGCTGGCGCTGATGATGCACGAGAAGTTCGACCGGTGCGCGGGCTTCATCACCTACGAGACGAAGGAGGAAGCACTGGCGTCCCTGACGCCCGTAGCCCCCAGTGCGACCCAGAAGGCCGTCAGCTACACCCTCACCAACGCCGCGACCGTGAACACCCTGATGGGTGAGCTCTCTGCCGCGAACATCCGCACCACCATCGCCGACCTGTCCGCCTTCCCCACGCGCAGCCAGAGCTCGCAAGGGGGCGTGGACGCCGCGGCCATGCTCCTGGCGAAGTGGCAGGGCTACGCCACCGGCGCGGGGCGCACGGACGTCACCGTGACGTACTACCCGCACGCGGGCTGGCGGCAGCCCTCGGTCATCCTCACCATCCCCGGCACCACGCTGTCCAACGAGGTCGTCGTGGTGGGCGGACACCTGGACTCCATCAGCACCACCAGCGCCGCGCCTGGCGCCGATGACGACGCGTCCGGCATCGCGACGTTCACCGAAGTCATCCGCGCCGCCATGGCTCGCAACTACCGCCCCGAGCGGACGGTGAAGTTCATGGCCTACGCCGCGGAGGAGACGGGCCTGCGCGGCTCGCGGGAAATCGCCCTCTCCCACAAGAGCAACAACATCAACGTCGTGGGGGTGATGCAGCTCGACATGACGAACTACAAGCACCCCAACGCCACAAGGGATGTGGGCATCGTCATTGACAACACGAACGCCGCCCAGAACCAGTTCATCCGCAACCTGATAACGACGTACGTCGGCGTGCAGTACATCGACACGACCTGCGGCTACGGTTGCTCGGACCACGCCTCCTGGCACAACCAGGGCTACGCGGCCTCCATCCCCTTCGAGGGGACCGTCGCCCAGAAGAATCCCAACATCCACACCCCCAGGGACACCCTGCTGAACTCCGACAGCAGCGCCGCGCACGCGCTCAAGTTCTCCAAGATTGCCGCTGCCTATGTCGCCGAGCTGGCCAAGGGCACCGCGCAGTAGGCCCTGAAGCCCAGGGGCCCCGGCGCGAGACATGCACCGGGGCCTCCTGCATCACCAGTTTTGTCGGGATTACAACTTTGCCGGCATCTGGACTAGCCTGCGTGCAATGGGCTTGATTCAGAATCCGCCGCTGAGCCACGCATCCCTTCGTCGCGTCCTGGCACTGGCTCGTCCCGAGTGGAGGCTGCTCTTGCTCGGCACGTGCTTCCTCTTCATCGGGAGCGCGGGAGGCCTGCTCTTCCCACAGGCCATCCGGGTCATCCTCGACGAAGCATTGACCACCGCCACGCTCGACATGGTGAACGACACCACCCTGTGGATGCTGGGGGTGTGTTTCATCCAGTCAGTGGCCATCG
This sequence comes from Myxococcus sp. AB036A, assembly GCF_006547355.1. NCBI lineage: Bacteria > Pseudomonadati > Myxococcota > Myxococcia > Myxococcales > Myxococcaceae > Myxococcus > Myxococcus sp. AB036A. The sequence goes on from NZ_VHLC01000006.1 coordinate 117,595, forward strand.
GACTGCGCTTCGCCTTCTTCAACATCGCGGGTGAGCGCATTGTCAGTGACCTGCGGGAGCGGCTGTATCGCAGCTTGCTGGAGCAGGAGATCGCGTTCTTCGACCAGCACCGCACAGGCGGCCTCACCAGCCGGCTGTCCACGGACACCGCCCTCATCCAGGGCGCCGTCAGCACGCACATCGCCATCATGCTCCGCAACGCGACCACGTTGATTGGAGGGCTGGCGCTGCTGCTCTACACCTCGCCCCGGTTGACGCTCGTCATGCTGGCGGTCGTCCCCCCCGTGACGCTGGGGGCGCTGTTCTACGGCCGCAAGGCCCGGCAGCTCGCGCGAGACGCCCAGGCCGCGGTGGCCGAAGCCAATGAAGTCGCCGCCGAGTCCCTCTACGGCATTCAGACCGTCCAGGCCTTCGTCGCCGAAGACGCGGAGCGCCGGAGCTATGGCCGTGCCATCGGCAAGGCCCTGGCGCTGGCGCGCACGAGAATCGTCTCCTCGGGCTTCTTCATGGGAGGAACGGGCTTCACCGGCCTGGCTTCGACCCTGCTCGTCTTCTGGTACGGCACGCACATGGTCGTTTCGGGCGACATCACGGTGGGTGGACTGACCTCCTTCCTGATGTACACGCTGATGGTCGTCATGGCCGTCGGCGCCCTGAGCGAGCTGTGGGCGGAGTTCATGAAGGCCGGAGGCGCCACCGAGCGCGTCTTCGAGCTCATCGACCGTACGCCCGCCATCGCCGTCAGCGGCGGCGAGCGGCCCGCGAACATGGAAGGCCACCTGCGCTTCCGCGACGTCAGCTTCAGCTACCCCACGCGCCGCGACGTGCCCGTCCTCCAAGGCCTGGACCTGGATGTCGCCCCAGGTGAAGTCGTGGCGCTGGTGGGACACTCGGGCGCGGGCAAGTCGACTGTCGCCTCGATGTTGATGCGCTTCTACGATCCGGAGCGGGGGACCATCCTCGTCGATGGGACGGACCTGCGAACGCTCGACGTCCGCTGGCTCCGCCAGAACATCGGCATCGTGTCGCAGGAGCCCACGCTCTTCTCAGGCAGCATCGCCGACAACATCCGCTACGGACGCACCGACGCCACCGATGCGGAAGTGGAAGCCGCGGCCCGCGTCGCCAATGCCCACGACTTCGTGAGCCGGTTTCCAGAAGGCTACCGCACGCGCGTCGGCGAGCGGGGCATCCAGCTCTCCGGAGGGCAGAAGCAGCGCGTCGCCATTGCCCGCGCGGTCCTCAAGGATCCGCGGCTGCTCATCCTGGACGAAGCCACCAGCGCGCTGGACTCCGAAAGCGAGCACCTGGTCAAGGAGGCGCTGGACCGGCTCATGGTGGGCCGCACCACCCTCATCATCGCCCACCGCCTGTCCACCGTGGCGGGCGTCGACCGCATCTTCGTGCTGGACCAGGGCCGCGTCGTCCAGCACGGAAACCACGAGGCGCTCATCACCCAGGACGGCCTCTACAAGCGCCTCGTGGAACGGCAGTTCATCGCCGCCTGAGCCCTCACTCCTCGCGCATGGCCATGCTGGGTGGGACGCGCGCGGCGCGCCAGGCGGGCACGTAGCCCGCCACCAGCGCCACGAAGAGCAGCACGCAAGCCGTCCCGAGGAAGACGAGCGGGTCCGCGGGGCTGACCTCGAAGAGCAACTTCGACAGGCCCCGCGCCAGGACCAGCGCCAGCACGGAGCCGATGATGACCCCCAGCCCGGCGAGCCGCAGCGCCTGGCTCAATATCAACCAGAAGATGCTCCCCTCCCGCGCGCCCAGCGCCATGCGCACGCCAATCTCCGTCCGCCGCTGGGTGACGGAGTAGGCCATGATGCCGTAGACGCCCCCGGCGGCCAGCAGCAGCGCCACGCACGCGAAGAACCCCAGCAGCGCGGCCAACAGGTGCCTGGAGCCGAACGACTCCGCGATGAGCTCCTCCAAAGGCCGCGGCGACGGCGGTGGTTGCTCGGGGTCCAACGACGCCATTCCCTCACGCACGGACAGCGCCAGCGACGACGCCGCCGCTCCCGTCCCTCCCACGGTCACCATCATCACCATCGCGTCACGTGGGGCCTGCGCCAGCGGCAGGTAGAACTCCGGCACGGATGAACGCACCTGCCCGCGCCACAGCGTCCGGACGTCCCCCACCACGCCAATGACCTCCCACGGCTCGGTGCCGCCCGTGAAGAAGCGCTTGCCCAGCGGCGACTCTCCGGGCCAGAAGCGCCGCGCCAGGGCCGAGTTGATCATCGCGACCCGGGGCGAGTCCTCCACGTCCAACGCGTTGAAATCGCGCCCCTCGTGCAAGGGGATGCCCATGGTCCGGAAATAGCCCGGGGAGATGACGCGCTGACTGGCCTCGGGAAGCTGCCCGGGCAGCGGCTTCGGCTGCCCATCTGGATAGATGTTCGAGCTCTGACTGCGACGGCTGATGGGCGGCAGGCTCGCCGCCGAGACGGCCTGGGCTCCCGGCATGGAGGACAACCGCTCCTGCAGCGCATGGAAGAAGCGCACCCGCTCGGCGTCCGTCGGATACTTGGTCTCCGGCAGCGTGACGTCGAAGTAGAACACGCGTTCGGCGGCGAAGCCGGGTGAGGTCCCCTGGAGCTGGTAGAGGCTTCGAAGCATCAGGCTCGCGCCGACGACCAGCATCAAGGCCAGGGCCACCTCCGCCGTCACCAGGGCCGAGCGGATGCGCTTTCGCCCCGCCGTGGCGCCCGCCCCCTCCCGCATCGCCTCCAGCGGGTTCTGTCGCGACATCTGGAACGCGGGCGCCAGACCAAACAGCACCCCGGTGATGGCGGACAGCCCGACACAGAACAGCAGCGCCCCTCCATCCACCTGGATGGATTGCCACCCTGGCAGGCGCTCCGCCAATCCAGGCGGCAGCATGGTGGCAATCATGTGCGTGCCCCACAGCGCGCCCAGGATTCCCAATCCCCCGCCCAGGAGCGACAGCAAGACGCTCTCGGTCAGGGCCTGGACCATCAGGCGCGTGGGGCTCGCCCCCAGCGCCCCACGAATGGCCAGCTCCCGCCGCCGGGCCGCCGCGCGCGCCAGCAGCAGGCTCGCGACGTTCGCGCACCCGATGAGCAACACGAAGCCCACCGCGCCCGCCAGGGTGATGAGCAGCGGCCTCAAGGGCCCCAGGTAGGCCTCGCGCACGGACGTCAGCCGCACGGTGCGCTCCGAATCCGTGTCGGGGTACCGCTCCGCCAGTTGCCCCGCGAGGACCCGCAGGGCGTCCTCCGCCATCGACACGGAGAAGCCAGGCTTGAGGCGGCCCACCACCCGCACCTTCCGGTCCCCGCGCGCATCCAGCTCCGCCTGCGTCGGCGCGAGCGGCACCCAGGCTTCGGCGCCAGGCGGGAAGTCGAAGCTCTTCGGCATCACGCCCACGACCGTGTAGGGCTCACCATCCAGCGTGACGGACTCACCCAACACGGAGGGCGCGCCACCAAACCGGCGCCGCCACAACGCGTCCGACAGCACCACCACCGCCTCGCCACCCACGCGGTCTTCTTCCGCGGAGAACGCCCTGCCCAGCGAGGGCCTCGCCTCCAGCGCGGGGAACAGCGCGGCGCCCACCCGAAACGCCTGGAGCCGCTCCGGCTCCAGCGCGCCGCCCATGTTCAAGCTTCGCGGAACAATCCCCGCCACGTGCTCGAAGACCCCCGCCTGCGCGGTCCAGTCCTCCAGCGTCGCCAGGGATGTCTCGCTCCGCTCGACACCCGCCTTGGGAAGCGAGTCCCACACCATCACCAGACGCTCCTCATGCGGGAAACGCATGGGCTGCAGCCAGATGGAGTTGACCACGCTGAATATCGCCGTGCTCGCGCCAATCCCCAGCGCCAGCGTCATCATCGCGACCAGGGTGAACGTCGGACTCTTGAGCAACAACCTGGCGCCAAACCGGATGTCCTGACGAATTGTATCCATGACCCTCTCGCGCAAGAGCATGCCATGCGGCGTGCACCGCGGCGATGCGCATCACCACAAAGGCCCAGGCCCGGCGCCCGAGAACACCCAAGTCCGCGAATTTTCAAAGCTGGCAGACATTTCATCAAAAACATGTCTAAGCCTGGACATTCGCTCGGGCTTCACCGTACTCTTCGAGATCCGAGCTGAATGCATCAACTGGCGTCAGGCTCGGCACGTTCGGCGACAAGTTCGTGCCGCGCGTGTGGTTTGATTCACCTCCCCAGGAGTTCCTCATGGTTGAGAGCAACATCGTTCTGAAGCCCGAGGTGGTGACGTTCAAGCAGCTGGATCCCGCGAAGGTGGACGCGCTCCGCGGCCAGCTGAGCATGATCCTGGGCCGTGGCGAGTTCCCCACGCTCTCCGCTCGCGCGGGCGCCGTCGTCGTCAAGGAGCCGCAGGATCACACCAGCCACACGTCTGACGGCTGGTTCTAGCAGGTCTCTGCTCCCCGGCGCTCATCCCTGGGCACCGGGGAGCAGGTTGTCTTGACGCAAGGATTGCCCCCTTCCCGCCGCAGGAGCATCACTCGCTCCGAGCCCCGGTGGTGTTCCACCTGGATGGGATTGGAGACCGGCTCCTCGCCCTTCCCAACCCGCGAGCCCTGAGTCAGCCGTACCCGGGTCAAACGCGCCGAATCTCCCGTGTAGCATTTATTTCATCGAAAACACGTCTACGCCTGGACATTCGTTCGAGGTACGCCATACCCTTGGGGATCCGAGCTGCGAGCATCCACTGGCGTCAGACTCGGCACGTTCGGCGACAAGTTCGTGCCGCGCGTGTGTTTTGATTCACCTCCCCAGGAGTTCCTCATGGTTGAGAGCAACATCGTTCTGAAGCCCGAGGTGGTGACGTTCAAGCAGCTGGATCCCGCGAAGGTGGACGCGCTCCGCGGCCAGCTGAGCATGATCCTCGGTCGTGGCGAGTTCCCCATGATGTCCGCGCGTGCGGTCGTCAAGGAGCCGCAGGATCACACCAGCCACACGTCTGACGGCTGGTTCTAGCAGGTCTCTGCTCCCCGGCGCTCATCCCTGGGCGCCGGGGAGCAGGTTGCCTTGACGCAAGGATTGCCCTCTCCCCGCCGCAGGAGCATCACTCGCTCCAAGCCCCGGCAGTGTTCCACCTGGATGGGATTGGAGACCGGCGCCTCCGGCGGCAAGCTCGTGCTGCGCGTGTGGTTTGATTCACCTCCCCAGGAGTCCCTCATGGTTGAGAGCAACGTCGTTCTGAAGCCCGAGGTGGTGACGTACAAGCAGCTGGATCCCGCGAAGGTGGACGCGCTCCGCAGCCAGCTGAGCATCATCCTGGGTCGCGGTGACTTCGCCCAGATCTCCGCGCGCGCGGTCGCCCCCGTCGATTATCCGTGGGAGCACTCCAACCACACGTCTGACGGCTGGTTCTAGCAGGCCCCTGCGCCCCGGTGACCCCACCCGGCACGCCGGGGAGCAGGATGTCTTGACGCAAGGATTGCCCCCTCCATGCAGCAGAAACTTCGTTCTGCCCAGGCCCCCGTCGTATTTCACCTGAATGGGATTGGGGACCGGCTCCTCGCCCTGCCCGCCCTGCGAGCCCTGAGTCAGCTGTACCCGGGTCGAATCAGACTGGTGGGTGCGCCAGGTGATTCAAGCCTGTTCTTCTATCAAGAGCTCGGGCTCATGAAGATTCACGAGGTCCGCGCGACCACGCAAGGCACGGAGCGAAGCATCGACGCCGAGATGCTCCGGCAGGCGGTGGGGGCCTGCGACTTGTTTGTCTGTTTCAACACCTGGCACGCGACGGGTGTCTCCGAGCTGCTCGAGGGGTTTCCGGCGGCCACCGAGACGGTCGGCCTGTATCGCCGTTACAAGCAGTGGGTCCGGAGTGAAGAATCCCAGCATTCCGCGGACCGGCTCTTCTCGCTGGCCCAGCAGGTGGATCCCACCCTGCGGCTGGAGGATTTCGCCCAGGCCCCCGTGCTGACGGCCGAGGCCACCGAGGCCGCCAGGCACTTTCGTGACAGCGTCCCCGATGGGGCCAAGGTGCTCGCGCTCCATACGGAGACCGGCTCCCGGAAACAGTGGCCCGTCGCCCGCTACCGCGCCGTGCTGGATGCCTTCCTGGCAGCCCACCCCGAATGGCTCGTGCTCAACGTGGACTACAACGCCACGGAGCTGGCGCCCATGGTCCATGAAGGCCGCGTGCTGTCCGTCGCAGGCGCCCCACTCGATGTCGCCATGGCGCTGCTCGGCGCCTGTGATGGCTTCCTCGGCATCGACTCCTGCATGCTGCACGCGGCGGACTTCTTCCGGCTCCCCTCGGTGGGCCTGTTCGGAACGACCTCCCCCCAGCAATGGGGCTTCCGTTTCACGCCGGCCTTCCGCGAGCCCACCGGGAACGGGAGCATGGACGACATCACCGAGGAAGAAGTCCTCGGCGCGCTCACGGACCTCGCCGCCGGGCGGCTGCGCCCCGCCTGAGCGGCGGCGAGGGCGCCAGCCCCGGCTGGCCTCAGCCGCTCTGCACGCTCAGCATCGGCGGCATGGCCTGCGAGGAAGACTCTGTCGGCAGACCGTTGGCCATCTCCACCAGGGCGGCGTCCATTCCAGGCATCATCCGCAGCAGGGGGATGGGGTCCTCCACGAGCTTGCGCAGGACCCACTCCACGACCGCCAACGTCTGCAGGCATTCCTCGGACGCATGGGGGCGCGGCGTCGCGTCCCCGGTCCGGGCATAGTCGAGCACCGGCAGCACGCCACAGTAGGGATTGAAGGCGCACTCGCGGCACTGCGGGTCACGATCCCGCAGCGACAGGTTCATGGACCGGAACGTGGCCTTGTTGCGGATGAGCGCATCATAGGTCGTCCCCTTCACGTTGCCCAAGCCGAACTCGGAGCGCATCGAACGGGCTTCGTCCGACGGCAGGATTTCGCCGTCATGGTCATAGGTGATGGCCGAACCGAAGTCCCCGACCGGGTTGCGCCAGTCCACGAAGCCCGTATCCGTCGACTGGAGAATCTTGGCCAGGACGACCCGGACCACGCGCTCGGAGTAGTTCTCGTTCTCCTGGCGGTTCTTCTCGTAGATGTAGTCGAGCGCGTCCAGGTAGTAGTGGAGGAAGTCCTTGATGTCGAAGGGCAGCTTCTCCTTGCGGGCGTTACCCAGGGCCTTGAGCTTCAGGATGGCGAGGTCCTTGAAGCCCTCCGCATGATAGAAGTCGATGGTGCGCTTCAGCTCCTTGGCGTTGGAGGCCCCCACCACGCACAGGGGCGACGCGCTGAGCACCCCGGGGTATCGGTCGCGGAAGTGGGTCAGCCGCTCCATGACCTTGCGGAAGCTGCCCGCCCCGCTCCGCGTGACTCGGAATGAGTCGTGAATGTCCTCGGGACCGTTCAACGAATACGACACGTTGATGCGGTTCTCCTTGCAGTACGCGATGTGCTCGTCGGTGGCGACCATGAGGTTGCTCACCACGGAGAAGCGGAGCCGCTTGCCCACGGATTCGTTCTGCCGGCGGGCCTCCTCGACGAAGTACTTCATGCCCTCGAAGTTCAAGAAGGGCTCGCCGCCCTGGAACTCGAAGCCCAGGAAGGGGGCCGGAGAACCAAGCGCGAAGCGGATGATGGCATCCGCGACGTCGGGCTGCATGTCGAAGCGCTTGGAGTCCGCGGAGATGTTCTCCGGGTTCATGTGGCAGTAGGTGCAGTTGAGGTTGCACCGCTTGGACAGCACGACGATATGGAGCCCCGGCCCCGCGTAGGTCCGGTCATGCCAGCGCTTGAGGTCCTCCAGCACGCGCGACGAGTTCTGCGCGGTGATGAGGTGGCTGGTCTGCTCGAGCCGCTCGAACAGGGCCTCATCCATGGAGATTTCGTCGAGCTGGGCATTCTCCGCGCCGGACAGCAGCTGCATGGCGCCCGTCCGGGACAGCCGCACGAAGTGGTCGGGGCCCACCTGCTTCGCGGGGAAGAAGTTGGGAAGCCACTCGTCGCGATAACGCAACCCTGGGACCCTCATGCGGCACCTCCGGCGTGCTGGGAATAGCGGGCCGCGAGCACTGCCGCCTCGCGCCAGTCCATGTATGTCTCGGCGTCATTCACCACGGGGCCGCTGGCGGCCACCCGCGAGAAGTGCTGCTTCATCCAGGCGTCGAAGGCCTGGTCCATGTCCGCATCCGCGACACGCTCGATGAGCGGATGCTGCTCACTCAGGGCCTGGGCCATCTGCGCGAGGAGCACGCGCCCTTCGGGCGTGGGACGCTCGAAGTCCAGGAGGGTCCGGAAGGAGAGCAGGTTGCAGCGGTGTGACTTGAGCAGTTGGAAGCGCCACTCCCGCTGCTTGAACTCGGGCCTGTCCAGCGCCAGCAGCCGGAGCCGGTTCACCGCCAGGAAGGAGTGCAGGCCCAGATGCACGCCTCGGATGGGGCGAGGGTCGGTGCGGTAGGCGGAGACGAACTCGGGACGTGAGTCGTCCCACCGTCCGAATGCGCGCGAGTCGAGCAGCAGATACATGCGCTCGTGTTGCAGCTCGTGGACCAGGTCCTCCGCATGCTCCAGGCCGTTGGCCACGCGCGTGAGGAAGACAGGCGTGCCAGCCCCATACGAGGACGAGCAACGCACGCTCCGGTTCTCCGGGCCGCCCATGTCGACGAGCGCGGGGAGCAACACGCGGGCCCAGTCGAGCACTTCGGGCCACAGCTCTCCCAGGATGTGGAAGGCCTCCTCCGTGCTTTGCAGCAGGGGCATGGGCCGCCAGGAGCCCGTGCTCCCATCATCCGGGATGCCCGCCTGGTCGCGCCGGCCGGTGATGCCGAGCATCTCGCTGTCGTCCAGCACCGGAACGTTCCAGGTCTTGGACCAGGGCAACGGCTGGATGCTCACGGCCGCATCGCCCGTGAGCGGCAGCGGGATGCGCACCCCGGAGCCGGCGTGCCCCTCCGCGGAGAGCAGGCACTCCGCGCCAGAGAAGTGCCAAACGACGCGCCCCTCTCCGGGGCCGCGCACGTCGAGCCGCTCCCCCCGAGGCAGGCAGTAGAGGGTCCGCGGCGTCACGAAGAAGGCTTCGCCGTGGGTGACCTCTCCCCGCAGCCGCTGGACGATGAGCAGGGACGCGAGGTTGCCCATCAGGCATTGAATCAAGCCAGGCCCGACGGCGGCGGGCCCCAGCAAGCGGCCGAGCAGCACCGTCGTGCTCCAATGCTCCAGGAACTCACGCGCCCGCGCCGGCGCGCGCTCGACGAGCTCGAACGCCTCGGAGAGGAGGGACTGGAGCTCCGCGGCACATCCCCCCAACTTCCCGAGCCGCTCCGGCTGCTGGACCCAGCCCATGAGCAGGTCGAGCTGCCCCATCTGCTGCGCACGCAACAGCTCACGCGCCGAGGCTTCCGTCTCGGGGGACAACGGCGTCGGGAACGTGAATGCATCTTGGAATTGCATCAGTGACTCCAGTCGAGCACCAACGGCGACTCGTGCGACAGATGGGACAGGAACGTGAAGATGGCCGACCGGACGTCATCGTGAGGCAGGGAGAGGGCCGCGCTCACGTCGCCGACCATCTCGGCGACCGTGCGTCCGTCACACTGGTCCAGCAGGAGCGCCTCGAGCGTCGACAGCGGCTGATAGCGGACGCCCGCCGGGCTCGCGTAACACAGGACCTCGGACGTCTCCGGCGACAGCGGGCGCGCGTCCACCAGCCGCGCCAGGTCTCGCGTGACTCGCAGGTGGTAGGGCCCCAACACCGGGCGGCGCTGGAGGAGGCTGTCACGCAGGACCGACACGAGGCTCGCGCGAAGCGCCTCGGTGCGCTCGTCACGGCGGGCCAGCTCCTTCATCCGGCGTGACATGCACTGAATGTGGAACAGGCCCCGGTCCATCCACAGGCAGGCCGCCAGGTCCTCCCGCTGCGGCTCCTCGAGCGCCGGCTCAGACAGGAGCGCGGCCTCGACAGCGGCGAAGTAGCCAGCATCCATGTCCGTGGGCTCCGAGACCTTCGACGGGAGGAGCGAGACCAGCCTCGCCGCGAGCTCGAAGGCCTTCCCCTCCACGAGGTAGCGGAGCGTCCGGGGCGCCAGGACCGCCGCGGGGGTCTTGTTGACGGACATCTGGCACCGCTCCAGCAAGTAGCGCAGGTCGCGGGTGGATGCGCGCACCACTTCCCGGATGGCCTCGAACGGCTCCAGCCAACGCACGAGGTCGTTGTTGTCTCCCCAGCCCCAACGCTGAATGGGTTTGCTCGGGTGATATCCCGTGAAGAAGGTCGTCAGCAGGGCCTGAGGACGCCGCTGCCCCCGCGCCGGTTCGAAACGACGGCCGGGCTGCAGCAGCGCGCAGCGCTCCAGGACGTGCTCGCCATAGACGAGCCGATACGGAGGCTTCCAGGGCAGGAGCGCCGAGTCATGAGCGCGCGACACCGCGGCGGCCATCCAATGCGCCCGGTCGACCGGGTAGCGCTCCAGGCGGTCTTCCCGCGGCCGCCCCGCCATGGACAGCGTGCCCCCACACGTCGCGATACGCGCTGGCTTCAACCAGTCACAGAACGCGAGCGCGCCCACGGAGTCCATCTGATTCCAGAAGCCCTGCCACTGGACCGAGGCCCCCGTGGGAACGAAGGCGACATCAACCCGGCCCCGGAAAGGCTCCAGCGCTTCGCGCGTCCGGGGTGAATCCGTCACGTCCACCGCGTCCAGCGCCAGCACATCCGGCGTCTCCACCAGCAGGGCACATTGCTCCTCGCCCTCCCCCGAAGACTGCGCGGGCAGGATGTGGATGCGTAGGTCCTGGGTCAGCTCGACGACGTCCCCCTCCAGGAAGGGATGGAGATTGCGAAAGCCCAGCGCCGTGAGAATCGCGCGAGCGCTCGACTCGGGCGCCGCGCCCGGCTTCGGCCTGTCGAGGAAGTAGAGGGCGACGTCTTCCCGAAGCCCCAACAGGCTGGGTGGATGGAGATGGTCGTCGTGCGCGTGGGAGAAGAAGACCGCGTCCACCGACGACAGGTCATCGAAGAACCACGCGGGACACGCAGGCTGCCGAAACTCCAGCTCCCGCAGCACCAGCACCGGGTCGATGAGAACCCTCAGAGGACCGCGCTGAATGACAAAAGAAGTGTGGCCCAGGTGCTCGATGAAAGTCTGCACAGCCTGCCCATTATGAATATTCAGAATTCAACGTATCAATTCGTATCCCCGAGCGTCAATCCAGGCCCCGGGGATGACGACTCAGCGCGGCCGGAGCAGCTCAGACGTGCGATGTGTGGCCAGATAGGCCTTGGCCTCAATCACCGGGGCCCCCGTCAAGCCCAGCTTGACGTGCGCGAGCCGCTTATCGAAGACACTCTCTCGCGTGGCCGAGGCAGCGGGCAGGTTGACCTGCGTGCGCCCCGGCCACGCCAGCAGCGCGTCACGCCGGGAGGGTGCGCAGAGCCCCCGCGTCACGAGTTCGTCGAGCAGGCGTTGCCACCGGGGTTCCTCGGCGGGCTGCGCACGTCCCTGGAACGAGCACTCGAGCCCCAGCGTCGGCAGCAGCTGCGGCGCCAGGTCCAGGTTGAGCATGAAGCGATTGACGCCGAGCGGGAGGACCCACGCGAGGGTGTCCCGCAGCTGCTGGATGTCTCCAGGCCACGCCACGGCTTCCAGGTACGACACCATGCTCTCGGGAGGCACGTTCTTGAGCGTGAAGCGGAGGTTCTTGCTGCGCCGCGACATCATCACGCAGGCCGCATAGAGGTGTGCACCGGGAGGCAGCGCCTCGATGCAGACATCCATTCCCCGTTGAAGCTCTGGCGTGAGCGGCGCCTCATCCCCACGCAAGAGCGGAAGCCCCGCGTGGAGCGTCGCGCGGTAGGTATCCGACTTCCGCCGGTGGAGCTCTTCGTTGACGGCGACAGGCTGGTCCCGTGTGCAGAGGAACACGATGGGCAGCGGAGGCGAGGCCACTGGCGCATCCAGGTCGAACTCCAGCCAGAACGCGTCGACTTCCCGGTCGAGCAGCCCACCCGGCTCAGCCCATCCTCGCGCGAAGTCGCGAATGCGCCGCCACTCGGGAGCGGCGAACAAGGGCGCTGGGAGTTCTGAGTGAGGATGCCTGCCAGCAAGCAGCGCCTGACCGTCGTGTTTGATTCCCAGGATGAAGTCCACCCGAGGCGTCCCCTCCAGCAGCCGGACCTCGAAGCCTCCATCGCCCTCCAGCGCCGCGGGCAGCCATTCGCCCAGCGCGAGCAGGCGGGCTCGCGACTCGGGAGAAAACAGCGCGGGCGGATAGTCATTGTCGAAGGCCGCCAACGTCTCCTTCCAGGTGCCCGACCGAGGCGGGAGCGCCCCCGGGAGGAAGTTGTCGGTCCGGTCCGCCGCGATGCGCGCGATTCGGACGTACCGGACGAGCGCTTCGACACACAGCGCCGCCGATGCCTCGAGCGAGCCGTAGACGACGTCCTCGGCCTCGTACAGCGGTGCCACGGGCCAGAGTCCCTCCCCGCTCTGCCCGCTCAGCAGCAGGGACGCCATGGAATCCAACGTCCGCTCGAAGAGGTTGACGTCCGTGGGGCGCCCCAGGTTCATCAGGGCGCTCATCGCGAGGGCGACATTGACCGCGCCGCGCACCTCCCCCTTCTCCCAGAGCGAAATGAGTTCTGCCCGAAGGGGGACCGCGAGCTGCCAGTGGTCACCCACGTGACGAACCCAGCGCGTCAGCAGGTAACCCAGCAGGAAAGGCGAAACCGCGGGCTCGCCGCGTGCGCAGCCCAGAAGCCCCTGCGTGCGAACCTTCTCGGAAACAAGCGCGGCGCGGCCCGGTAGCGACCGCCCTTCGTGCGCCGCCAGGAGCAGGAGGTCCGTGGTCGTGGCGACATCCGCTTCAGGAGGAACGCCCTCGCTGGCCGCCGCCCCTGACTCGGACGATGTCTGCGCTGCGTCGCGCGACAGGAGCGCAGCGAGCGCCGGGGGTGGGTCCAGCGGCATGTTCCATTGCCTCAACGCCACCAGCGCGCGGGCCGACTCCCCCGCTTCCGACCGTTCCGAATCCGGGGAGAAACGCCAGAAGCCGGTCGATGCGCGACTGGAGAGCAGCCGCCGCACGCAGGACGTCCCATGCGCATTCGCAGCCCCCTCGCTCTCGGCCAGCGCGAGAAGAACCAGCGTTGCCGCCGCCGGCGAGTCCACGGAATGAACGCCCGCTCCCGTGGAAGCCAGCATCTCCGCGACGGGAAGCTGCTCCAGTGCGGCAACCGCCGCGCCAATCGCGCCATCCAGCATTTCTGCCGTGGGCCGGATTGGCTCTCCTGGACTTTGAACAGACACGGGCTTCCTCCGAGCAACGCTGGCGAATGGACGCAAAGCGTGCCCGAGCGCGAAGCTCAGGGTCAATCACCTCTCCATGTAAATTGCTGAAATCAATTTAGACCCCTACTCCATGTAAAATTGGTGAACTGATACTCTCGCGGCGCCACATCCTCCCCCGGCGCGAGACACGCATCGGGGCCCCTGGCGGGACGACGTGTCCGCCAGCGTGAAGCCGATGCGGGTGTTACGCGCGGGGGCTTCCGGCTGCTGTTGCACGAATGGTCCGAGGAGTCGCTCCACGGGTTCCTGGTGGAGTGCAAGCACGGCCGCATGCCTCGGCTGGCGTAGCGGGTGTCCCCCGCGCGCTACGTCCAGCTCCCCGCCGTCACGGGGATGCGTGGACAGGCGCCGAGGAGCGCGTCATGCGGACCAGATGGCTTCCACGCGGGAGCGCACCTTGCGCCGCGCCTCCGCGAAGCCGGGCTGCGCGCGCAGGGGCGTCAGCGCCGGGCAGCGGTCCATCCACTCCAGGTCGATGAGCGCGAGGTTCGCCGCCTGCTGGAGATAACGCAGCGCCTCGGCGGGCGCGCCCCGGATGCACATCAGCTCCGCCGCGAGCTGACACACCATCGACGTGAAGCGCGAGTTCACCTGCTGCCGGGTGAGCATGCCGTCCAGGGTGGCCATCGCGGACTCCACCGACACCTCGCCCAGCGCCGCCGAGCAGTAGGTGGCCACGTAGGAGGCCATGTGGTTCGGGTCTTCGTTCAACGCGTCCCGGCACTGGCGGACATCGTCCATGTCGCCCCTCCAGGCCGCGACCCGCATGCGGAGGATGAGGACCGCCATGCCCAGCAGGGGCTGACTGTTCAGACGCGCCATGCACCACTGGTAGGTCACGTCGTCGCCACGCAGCGCACTGCACCGCGCCACCTCGACCAGACAGATGGCCATGCCCGGCTCCAGTGCGTAGGCCAGCTTCAGGCGCGGCAGGCCTTCGTCCGCGCGCCCCGCCTCGCATTGGAGGTTGCCGAGGAGTTGGAGCGCGGGCGCGAACGTGGGAGCCGTGTCGAGCGCCGTGCGCAAGGCCACCACCGCGTCCCGCCACCGGCCTTCGCGGGTGGCCAGGATGGCCTGGGCCAGCTTCGTCTCCACGAGCTCCGGCGCCACCTGGCGGGCCCGTTCCAGGCTCGTCCGCGCCAGGGCATCCCAGTCGACCTCGTCCGCCAGGGAGCTGATGAAGCCCGCCCGAAGCGTCGCCACCGCATGCTGCGCCGCCGCGTGCGGGAAGCCAGGCACCGAGTCGTGAAGCTGTTCGAGCGGCGTGATGACCTCGTCCTTCAACTCCCCCGTCATCGAGTGCGCGAGCATCCGGGAGAGGGCCTGCCGGTAGAGGGCAAGGGCCTCCGCTGGCACGGTGGAGCGGTAGGCCAGGAGGGTCAGCTCGCCGCGGAGGGCTTCCGCCAGACGCTGCCCCAGCCGGTCCTGGAGCTGGAATGGGTCGTCATCCGCATCGTCGAAACGGCCGCTCCACAACTGCGTGCCTGACGCGCCCTCCACCACCCGGAGCGTCACGCGCACCGTCTTGCCCGCGGCCTGGAGCGTCCCATCCACCAGCAACTCCACTCCCAGCTCGCGCGCCGCGACGCGAGGATCCCGCTCCTGCCGGAAACGCTCCGTGGCCCCGCTGCTCTGCACCCGGAGCCCCCGCGTCTTCGACAGCACGTCGATGAGCGCCTCCGTCACCCCGTCGCCCAGAAACGCCTGGTCCGAAGCGCCCAGGAAGCGCAGCGGCAGCACCGCCAGCGACTGCTCATCCGGGCGCAACGGCGTGCGAGCGACCAGCCCGCCCGAGGACATCGAGTCATGACCGAAACCGCTGGGCCGTGGCGTGGACGCGCCATGGGTAGCAGCCGAAACCTGGAAAGCGCCGCTGGACCTTGGCGTGGACGAGCCGTGGGTTCCCACCACGGAGGACACGCTATCGCCACCCAGCGCGTGTCCTCTCGTCCCGAGGTGCACGCCATGGGCATGTTCGGGCTCGATGGCCTCGCCGACGGAACCAAGCCACTGCCTCAGCGCATCCGCCACACAGGCCGCGTCCTGCGGCCGGCCGGAGGGCTCACGCGACAAGCACGCGAGCACCAACTCCGCCAGCGCATCCGGCACCGCCGCCAGCAGGCGTGGATCCGGCGGCGGCTGCCTCAGACGGGCCATGGCCACGGCCATGGGCGAATCACCGGCGAACGGAGGCGTTCCGGTGAGCAACTGGTAGAGCACCAGGCCCGTGGCGTAGAGGTCGGCGCGGGCATCCACCTCGCCACTCTCCAGTTGCTCGGGCGCCATGTACATGGGCGTGCCCACCAGTCCCTGCGTGCGCGAAGCCCCCTCGCCCGCCAATGCCCGGGCAATGCCGAAGTCGGTGAGCACCACGCGGCCACGGGCCTCCACCAGGACGTTGGCCGGCTTCAAGTCCCGGTGCACGACGCCCGCGGCATGCGCCGCCGCCAGGCCCTCACAGAGCGCCAGGACCAGCCGCGCCGCCCGCGCGGGAGGCACCGTGTGCTCGCGTTCCATCAACGTTTGAAGGCTCTCTCCCTCCACGTACTCCATGGTCAGGTAGAGGCGGCCCGAGTGCTCGCCCAGGTCGAAGGTCCGCGCCACGTGCCGATGGGTGATGCGCCGGGCCAGACGGACCTCGCGGCGGAAGCGCTCCAGCCACTCCGGCGCGGGCGAAGCGCCCAGCTCCAGCAGCTTCAACGCCACCACGTCGCCCACCAGCGTGTCCCGCGCCCGGTACACCGCGCCCATTCCACCGCGCCCGGCCAACTCCTCGAGGACATAGCGCCCGGCGAACAGCGCGCCCTCCGTCACGTCGGTGATGGCGGGACGCGGGTGCGGCGATAGCAACGTCGCATCGGTCCCCTCGGGTGGCGCACTCCGGTTTTTCTCCTCGGACACAGCGCGGAATCTACCCTGCCGGAAGTCGGGGCGCCCGGCATTCAGGATGGGCCCAGGATTCCTGGGATATCGAGACCAACGTCAGCGGGACACCGGGGGCGTCTCCGGCGGCTTCGGCTTGAAAAGCGCGCACGCGCGGACCGGCTGCGGCGGGTACTTCTGAGGCAGCAGTGGGCAGAGGATGAAGGTCGTGGTCCTCGACTGGACGTAGCGAGGTGGCGCGGCGCAGCGGTGGCAAAGGCTGTCGGGAAACGGCAGCGATTCGGGCGGGGGCGTCGTCATGGCCTTCGGTCCTGGAGCATCGCACGAATCCCACCGCGTGCCCGGTGCTCGTGGAGAGCGGCCATGCCAGCGATGACATGGCCGCTCGCGAGTACCACTTCAGTCGCGCAGCTCGAGCCACACGGGAGCGTGGTCCGAGGGCTGCTTGCCCTTGCGCTCCTCGCGGTCCACGTCCACGACCGTCAGTCGCTCGGCCACGGGCGCCGTCACGTAGAGGTGGTCGATGCGCAGGCCCAGGTTCTTCGGGAAGCCGAGCATGCGGTAATCCCACCAGGTGAACTTCTGAACGCCAGGGTGCAGCCTGCGGAAGGCATCCGAAAGGCCGAAGGCGCCCAGGCGTTGGAGGGCATCCCGCTCCTTCAGCGTGAAGAGCGTCTGGCCTTCCCACAACTTCGGGTCATAGGTGTCGATGTCCTCGGGCGCCACGTTCCAGTCCCCGCCCAGCACCAGGGGCTCGTCGGGCTTGTGCCGTGTGTCCAGGTAGCGCCGCAGCCGGCCGTACCACTCCAGCTTGTACTGGTACTGCGGCGAGTCCACCGACTGGCCATTGGGCGCGTACGCGCTCACCACGCGGATGCCGCCCACGGTCGCCGCGATGAGGCGCGCATGCGAATCATCCACGCCGTCGGACAGGCCCTTCACGACGTCCTTCGGCTCCTCCTTCGCGAGGATGGCGACGCCGTTGTACGTCTTCTGCCCGTGGACGGCGGCGTGGTAGCCCAACTCCCGCACGGCCTCCATGGGGAAGTCGTCGTCCACGCACTTGAGCTCCTGCAGGCAGAGGACATCCGGCTGGGCTTTCTTCAACCAGGCGAGCAGCCGTTCCTGACGGGCCCGCACCGAGTTCACGTTCCAGGTGGCGATCTTCATCGCGCGGACCGTCGCATGCCGCCCGCGCCCCCCGCCATGCTTTTCCCCGGCCCTGTGGCCACAGGGCCACACAGCCCCCTCCGTCCCTCTGGGAGCATGCGTGGCACGCCAGTCGCAATGACGCCGGGTGGGAGGCCGGCACACGGCACCCCGGAGCCCCCGTCCCGGGAGCTCCGCCAGCAGTCGAGGCCGCCGCCATGCGCCGCAACCCCACGAAGCCCACGTCCCACACCCGCTTCCGCCCGCCGGCCTCCGTGCGGCGCGCGCTGGTGCTGGCAAGCCTCGTGGTGCTCGGACTGGCCCTGGCGTGGGCGGATGCGCCGCTGCCCCGGGCGCTGCGCGCGTGGCTGGCCGCGGAGGAGCAGTCCCCGTCCAACGCGGACGCCGCGGCACCGGATGCAGCCAGTCCTCGGGGTGACGCCGCCGCGTTCCCGCCGGATTTCGAGCAGCGCGCGCCGCGTCGAGACATCGGCGTCGCGCACCTCGGCGCCGCGTCCGGAGCCGCGTCGGAAGGTTCGAACATCGCGCCGGACGCCGAGCTCGCGTTGCCACACAGACATGGGCGGCGCGTGGACCACTTGAGCCGGGCCCACCTGTTGCGCGACTGGGACGACCTCGCTGGCGCGCTCACCGAGTGCCGCCGTGCGATTCATGACGCCCCCGACGACGTGGCCGCCTTGGCGCTGGCGGCGGAGCTCGCCGGGCTCACGGGCCGGACGGACCTGGCCGTGCGTGCCCATGCCCAGCTCGGCCGCCTGCTTCCCCTGGATGCCCGCCCCTTGGTGCGTCAGGCGAGGTTGCTGGTGTCCCTGGGCCGCCATGACGAAGCGGTGTTCGTGGGCGAGGAAGCCGTGCTGCGCAATCCCGAGTACGTGGAGGCCTATCAGGTGCTCGGGCGCGCGCACCTGGCGCAGGGGGCGCTGGCGAAAGCGATGCTGCGCTTCGAGCAGGCCGTCCACCTCCACCCCGAGCACGGCTACGCCCTCAACAACCTGGGCCTCACCTACCTGCGTGCCGGAGAAGCCCAGAAGGCCGCGGACGTGCTCGTCCGGGCGGCGGAGCTGCTCCCGCACGTGGCCTATGTGCACAACAACCTGGGCGTGGCCTACGAGCGGCTCGGACAGGTGGACGAGGCCCGGGCGGCCTATGCCGCCGCCATGCACTTGTCACCGCGCTACGTCCAGGCCCGCGTCAACGCGGACCGAATGCGCCGCACGGCCCACGCGGACATGGGCGTCGCCCGGACGGTGCGTGAGCAGCCGCGCCACACCCAGGGAGAGGCGCCTGCTTCCCGGTAGCGCCTTCCTGCCTGGAGGCCCTGCGCCGGGCGGGCCTCCAGAGCGGTTCCCGTTCGGTGTCCCCCGGTCTAACCTGCGGACTTTCTTTCCAGCGCAATGACCACGGCTCCCCAGATGCCCTCTTCGCCCGATTCCTCCACACCCACTCCCCCCGCGCCGCCTTCGCGACCGGGGTTCGGTGCCCGGCTGTGGCGCTGGACGAAGCGGCTGCTCATCACCGGCCTCGTGTGCCTGGTGCTCGGCGCCATCACCGTGGCGGGCGGCTACGCGTACTACAGCCGGGACCTGCCCTCCGTGGACGCGCTGCGCAACTACCAGCCGCCGCAGGTGACGAAGGTGACGTGCGGTGACGGCACGCTCTGCGCCGAGTTCGCGCACGAGCGACGCACGTTGATTCGCGTGGAGGACCTGCCGCCCCACGTCCGCAACGCCTTCCTGGCCGCCGAGGACGCTGACTTCTACAAGCACGAGGGCCTGGACTTCTTCGGCATCACCCGCGCGGCCATCAAGAACCTCATCCCCAACAGCCGCAAGTCCGGCGCGTCCACCATCACCCAGCAGGTGGTGAAGAACCTGCTGCTGTCCCCTGAGCGCAGCTTCACCCGCAAGGCGCGCGAGTGGATTCTCACGCCGCGCGTGGAGGAAGCGCTCACCAAGGACCAGATTCTCTCGCTCTACATCAACCAGTCCTACTACGGGCAGCGCCGCTACGGCATGGAGGAGGCGGCGCTCTTCTACTTCGGCAAGCACGCCAAGGACTTGAACGTGGGCGAGGCCGCCGTGCTCGCGGGCACGGTGCAGCTCCCGCACCGCATCAACCCGGTGACGAACATCACGCGGGCGAAGTCGCGTCAGCGCTACGTGCTGGACCAGATGGCGCGCAACGGCTTCGTGTCCGCGGACGTGGCGGAGGCGGAGAAGGAGAAGCCCATCGTCCTGGCTCCCCGGCGGGGCAAGGTGGTGGGGCCGTATTACACGGAGGAGATTCGCCGCACGCTCATCGCGCGCTACGGCGAGCAGGCGGTGATGGAGGGCGGGCTGCGCGTGGACATCGCCATGGTGCCCAAGCTCCAGCTCGCGGCGGAACAGGCGGTGCGTGACGGCCTGGAGGCGGTGGACCGGCGCCAGGGCTACCGCGGTCCCCGTGGCGCGCTGGAGAAGGGCCAGTGGGAGCGATACCGGGCCCTCATCGCCACGCGCATCGAGGAGGCGGGCCGCCGGCAGAAGGACCAGGGCTACGTCGCGGACCTGTCCTCGCTGGCGAAGGTGGAGAAGGAAGCGCCGAAGACGCCCGAGACCGCGGGCGCGCCCCTGGACCCGCTGGAAGAGGAAGGCACCGAGGAGCAGCGGCCGGACCTGTCGCCCGAGGACGAGGCGCCCCTCTCCGCGGACCAGCTCCTGGCGCAGTCCGTGCGCCTCAAGCCCATGGAGGAAGGTCTGCGCCTCACGGGCTACGTCATGCAGGTGGACGACAAGCGCAACGTGGCGCGCGTGGACCTGGTGGGCCGCACCGCCGAGGTGGCCTTCACGGCCGTCTCCTGGGCGCGGCAGAAGGGCAAGAGCGCGCCGAAGAAGATTTCCGACGTCTTCACGGAGGGGCAGCTCGTCTTCGTGCGCGTGCTCAAGGCACCGCCCGCGCCAGCCTTCGTGGAAGCGACGCTGGACCAGGTTCCCGAGGTGCAGGGCGGGCTGGTGGTCATCCGTCCGGAGAACCGGCACGTGGTGGCGCTGGTGGGCGGCTACGACGCGGAGCGCTCCTCCTTCAACCGCGCCACGCAGGCGAAGCGGCAGCCTGGCTCGTCCTTCAAGCCGTTCCTCTACGCCGCCGCCATGGGCAGTGGCCGCTACACGCCGCTGTCCAAGGTCAATGACGCCCCCGAAGCCGTCCGCGACCCGTACACGGGCAAGACGTGGAAGCCGCAGAACTACGACCGTCAGTTCCACGGGCCGATGACGCTGCGCGAGGCGCTCACCAAGTCGAAGAACACGGTGTCCGTGCGCCTCATCGAGGCGCTCACCCCGGCCACCACCATCGACTTCGCGCGCCGGGCTGGCATCCACTCCCCGCTGCCGGAGAACCTCACGCTGGCCCTGGGCACCGGTGAAGTCACGATGCTGGAGGCCGCCAACGCCTACGCCACGCTCCAGGCCAATGGCCGCTATGCGGAGCCCTTGATGCTGCTGCGCGTGCGCGACGCGCGCGGCAAGGTGCTGGAGGAGCATCAGCCGGCCTTCGAGGAGACGCTGCCGCCCGCGGTGGCCTACCTCACCACGTCGCTGATGCGCAGCGTGGTGGAGGACGGTTCGGGCCGGGCCGTGCTCGCGCTGGAGCGCCCCGCCGCTGGCAAGACGGGCACCACGCAGCAGTCCCGCGACACGTGGTTCTCCGGCTACACGGCGGACTGGGTGGCCAGCGCGTGGGTGGGCTTCGACAACAACGCGCCGCTGGGCGGCAGTGAGACGGGTGGCCGCGCCGCGCTGCCCATCTGGCTCCAGTTCATGCGCGTGGCCCACGAAGGACTGCCCACGCGGGAGTTCGAGGTGCCCCCCGGCGTCGTGCAAGTGCGCATCGACCCCATCAGCGGACTGCTGGCGGGCAACTCCGTCCCGGGCCGGCTGGAGCCCTTCCTCGAAGGCACGCAGCCCACCGCGGAGGCGCCGCCGCCGGGACAGGTGACCACCGACCAGTTCTTCCTCGACGAAGGCAACAGGCGGGGACTGTGAGTCCTGCCCGAGCCCTGCTGCTCGCCCCCGTGCTGGCCACGCTCGTGGCGCGGGCGGCGCCTGCGTCCGACACCACCGCCGCCCTTCCCCGGCTCGCCCGGCAGGTGACGGGGGCCGTGCGCGCGCAGCGTGGCGTGGAGTCGCCGGTGGCGGTGAATGTCACGGGCGGCTCGGCCGAGCTCCGCCGCGCGGTGAGCACGATGCTCGCCTCGCAGCTCTCCTCCGCGGGCCTGTCGCCCGTGGTGCTGGAGGCGCCCACGGCCGACGCCGCCGAGACGCTGGCGCGCGCGCAAGGTGCCCGGACGCTGGTGCGACTCTCGCTGAACGTCGAAGGCGGCGAACTGCGCGCCCGAGGTGATGTGATTGGCACCTGGGTGAACTTCTGGTCCGGCCGCACGCCCACGCGGCCGCCCAAGCCCGCCGCCACGCTGGTGGAGACGGTGCCCGCGGACCCGACCGTGTTGGCGCTCGCGTTGGAGGGCGGAGGCACTTCGCCCACGTCGCCCCCGGAAACGAGCCCTCAAGGCATCCGTCTGCTGGGCGCGGCGCTGGCGCGTCTGGAGCATCCCCTGGCGGCGCTCGCCGCCGGGGACATGGACGGGGATGGCCGGGATGAAGTGGTGGCCCTGACGGAGCATGACGTCTCCGTCTTCGACGCGGAGGGACGGCTCGTCGCGCGCAAGGAGCTGGACTCCTTGCCCGTTGGAAGCGCCACCACCCGGGAGCCCTTTGGCGCGTTGGCGTTCCTGCCGGGGCCCCCCCGGTTGGCCGCGTGGAGCACCCGCCATGCGCACGGCGAGCTGCTGGCGCTGGACAAGGCCCGCGCCACCCTGCGCGCCGTGGGGACGCTGGACACGGCGCCGCTGGGCGCCACCGAACGAGGCACTTTCGTTCCGGGCCAGACAGCCTTCGCGCCCACCCTGAAGCTGGCGGAGGGCCGCGCGCTGACGGTGCCCGCGCCCTTCACCACCGCGAGCATGGATGCCCAGCGGATGCTGTTCGTCCACCCGGATGGCACCGCGGCCTTCTACGCGCACGCAGGCGCGGCACCAGCGCGCTGGACGAACCTGGGCGCCGGCAGCGCGCTGGGAGACCTGGATGGGGACGGCGTGCCGGAGCTCATCACCACCTCGACTCAGCTCACCCCCGCCCCCGATGTGCTGCGCGTGCACGGCACCTCCGGGGACGACCCCGGCACGCACGAACCCCTGTGGCAGGGCGCCCTGCCCACGGGCCGCGCGCTGTACGTGGTGACGGCCCGCCTGGACGGCGACAAGCGCCGCGAGGTCATCGTGGGCCTCTGGAAGCCGGACGGCACCAGCGAGCTGCTCCTCCTGCGCCAGGGGGCGCCATGAGACTCCGCTCCACCCTTGCCTGCCTCGCGTTGCTCGCGTCCGCGTCCGCGCAGGCGGCCGGCCGCCCTCGTTACGGGGGTGAGCTGCGCGTCGCCCATGGCGGCCCGCCGGAAGTGGCCGAGCCCGCGCTGGCCGACACGCCCCTGGAAGCAACGCTGCTGGGGCTGCTTTCCCCACCGGTGTGCCGTGCCACGCGGGACGGCGGCTTCGAGCCCGCGCTCGCACGGGAGGTGTCACGCCCCACGCCCCAGTCCCTGCGCATCACCCTGCCCGGCCCCGCGTCCGCCACCGCGCTCGCGCGTGCATGGATGCGGCTGGCGAGCAACGACGGCGCATCACCGTACCGGGCCCTCTTCCATCCGCTGCGCGGAGAGGCGCGGCAGGTGACGCCCCAGGGCGCCACGCTGGAGCTGACGCTGGCCTACCCCTGGCCGGACCTCGAGCGCGCGCTGTGCCATCCGGCGCTGGCGCCGCCCGCCGCCCCCAACGCGCTGGGCCCCTTCACCGCCGCGGGACGCGGGGCCCTGGAAGCGCAGACGGCCTGGCCCCAGGGGCGCCCGTACCTGGACCGGTTGCTGCTCACCGCCACGGACCAGCGCGGCCTCTCCCGGCTGTGGTCGTCCCGGCAGGTCCAGGTGGAGCTGGGCGTCGCGTCGGAGACGGACACCACGGCTGGCGCGCCGCTCTACGCCACCTTCCTGGCCTTCTCCCCACGGCGGCTGCCCCCGGACTTCCGGCAGGCCGTGGAGAGCGCCATCGACCGCGAGGACCTGACCCGACTCTTCGTCCAGGCGCCCGCGCAGCCCATGCCGCACCTGCTCCCGCCGGTGATGCTGGACGCGCCCGCGCGCCCCCGGCCGTCCGCGCCGTCGGCGCGCCCCGCGCGGACGGTGACGCTGCGCTACGACGCATCGGTGGAGGACCAGCGCGCGGTGGCGGAGCGCATCCAGGTGAAGCTGCACGAGCGCGGCTACACCGTGGCGCTGGAGGCGCTCCCGCGCGCGGCCCTGCGCGCCCGCTGGGCCCAGGGTGACTTCGAGCTGATGCTGCACGCGCTGCTGCTGCCCCCCATCCCCGGGCCTGCGCTGGCGGTGGTGCTGGATGCCGGTGGGCGCAAGGACTTGCTGGGCGTGGAGCTGCCCGCCATCGGCGTGCTTCCGTCCTCCGCGGCGCGGGACGCACGTGCGCGTGAGCGGGCCCTGGCCCTGGCCGCGTCCGTGCCCCTGGTCCCCCTGTACGTGCAGGGGCTGGGAATGCGCTTCGCTCCGGACGTGGGCGGGGTGATGATGGATGCACAAGGCCTCCCCTCGCTGGACGGACTGCACGTGCTTCCACCGGAGGGGACGGCGATGGGAGGACGTCCTTGAGGAGAACGGCATGCGCTTGAGGACGCGGCTGGCGCTCGCCTTCGCCCTGCTGGCCCTGGTTCCGCTCGCGGTCGTCGTGCCCCCCACCCTCACCCGCTTGCGCGACACGTTATCGCGCGAGCTGGACGCGCGCATGGAGGCCGCCACCGCCTCCGCGCAGGAGTCCCTGGAGCGCTCCAGCGCCACGGCCCGCCGCGCGGTGGAGGAGCTGGTGGACAGCACCAGCATGGAGGACCTGGCCCGCGAGGCCCGCGACCGCCCCACCCGCGCCATCCAGGCCGGCACCGCCGAGGCCCTGATGAAGAGCCGCGGCCTGAGCGTGCTGGCCCTCTTCGACCGCGAAGGAAGGGTGCTCTCCTCCGGCCACCTGCCCGCGCGCCGGGGAGACCCGGACCCGGCCCTCTTCGCCGTCACGAAGCAGAAGTCCCCCCGGCCCGTGCCAGTGCGCGTGGACGTGCGCACGGCCTCCGGACTCCGTCAGCTTCCGGCGCTCGTCACCGCGCGCCCGGTGGACTTCGGGGACCTGCGGCTGTGGGCCGTGGGCGGCGTGCTGCTCGATGAGAGCCTGGCGCAGCACCTGGCCCGCCTCACCCAGACGCAGGTGACGCTGCTGGCGGGTGACACGCCCCTGGCCAGCGCGGGCACGGCCGAACCGCCGACGGTGACGAAGGCGCTGCCGCTGGGAGAGGCGGCCACGGTGCGGCTCGTCTTCAGCCGCGCCGCCGCGCGTGAAGCGGAACAGGGCGTCATGCGCGCCTTCCTCCTGCTGGCGGCGCTGGGCGGCACTTTCGCGGTGCTGCTGGGCCTGCTGGTGTCCCGGTGGATGACGCGGCCAGTGGAGGCCCTCACCGAGGGCGCCCGGCGCGTGGCCGAAGGCGCGCTGGAGTCCCAGGTGACGGTGGAGGCCAGCGGCGAGGTGGGCGAGCTGGTGCGGACGTTCAACCGCATGACGTCCGAGCTGAAGGCCACCACCGAGCGGCTGATGGCCAGCGAGCGCATCGCCGCGTGGCAGGAAGTGGCGCGGCGACTGGCCCACGAAATCAAGAACCCGCTGACGCCCATCCGCATGTCGCTGGAGACGCTCCAGGCCGCGCAGGAAGCGAAGCACCCGCGCTTCCCCGACATGTTCAAGGAGAGCGCGGGCGTGGTGCTGGAGGAAGTGGACCGACTGCGCCGCATCGTCGACGAGTTCAGCCACTTCGCGCGGATGCCCAAGCCGCAGCTGGCGCCCGTGGACCTGGGCGAGCTGGCGCAGAGCGTGCTGGCGCTGTACGCCACGCCGCCGGCCGGCATCCAGATTCTGCCCACGCTCCAGACGGGCGTGGTGGCGCGGGCGGACCGCGACCAGCTCACCCAGGTGCTGGTGAACCTGGTGAAGAACGCCGAGGAGGCCATGGCGTCCACGGGCGGCACCCTGCGCGTGCGCGTACGCTCCACCGAAGCCGACGCCATCGTCGAGGTGGAGGACAGCGGCCCCGGCATTCCCCTGGAGCACCGCGCCCGGATCTTCGAGCCCTACTTCACCACCAAGGACGGCGGCACCGGCCTGGGGTTGGCCATCGCCTCGCGCATCCTCCAGGAGCACGGCGGCAAGCTGGAGCTTGGCGGAGAGCCCGGCCACGGCGCGCGCTTCAGCCTCGTGCTGCCGCGCGCGGCCTGACTCAGACGCTGCGCTCCGCGAAGCGGACATGGACCAGCGCGGGCAACCGCTCTTTCACCCAGGGCAGCCTGTTGAGACCGTTGTAACCGTACCGGAAGAAGCCCCTCGGGAAGGTGTAGGGCTTCAATTCCACCTGGCGGATTCGCGGCACCCACCGCCGCAGCGTCGCCTCCAGCGCGTCGCGGTTGATGCCCCAGGGCATGGGTGGCAGCCGGTACGCGAGGGTGCGGCGCAGCCCCTTGAGCGTGCGCCGCGAGAACCAGCGGGGAATCGTGTCGAAGAGGAGCTCGGCGCCCGGGAAGCGCTCGGCGATGTCCACGATGAGCCGACGGACGTCGTCTTCCTCGAAGTACATGAAGAGGCCCTGCGCGACGATGAACACGCCCTTGCTGGCGTCCACGCGGTCCATCCATGCGCGGTCCAAGGCGCTCACCGGGCAGTGCATCAGCCGCTCGTTCGGCGTGAGGAAGCGCTCCCGGATGGCCACGGCTTCCGGAAGGTCCACGCTCAGCCAGCGCAGCTGCCCGTTGTCCAGCCGATGCGCTTGCGTCTCCAGTCCTTCTCCCAGCGACACCACGAAGCCGTCAGGGTGCGTGGCCAGCCACGCGCGAATGCTCCGGTCCATCTCCACCGCGCGAATCGCGAGGGACGGCTCCGCGCGGCCAAAGGACTTCTCGAAGTCGTAGTCGATGGCGCCGTAGATGCGCAGCGCCTCCGCGTCCTTCAGGACTCCGTCCGGCCGCTTCGCCTCCCCTGCCCGGGAGTGCAGCGTCCAGAGCATCGTCTCCGGAATCCCCGTGAGGTTCGGCACGTACCGCGTCTGCATCGTCCCCCTCCTGATATCGACGCCATCTCCCGGGCGAGCTCCGCCAGGCGCCTCAGTGCGCCGCCGACCTGGAGAAGATGTTGATGACGATGACGCCCGCCAGGATGAGCCCGATGCCCACGAGCGCGGGGACGTCCAACCGCTGGCCGTGAAGGAGCCACGCCACACCGGAGATGAGGACGATGCCCGCCCCGGACCAGATGGCGTAGGCGATGCCCGTGGGGATGGTCCTCAGCGCGAAGGACAGGCAGAAGAAGGCCACGCCATAGCCCAGCACCACGAGGATGGACGGCCCCAGCCGCGTGAAGCCGTTGGAGCTCTTGAGCGCCGAGGTCGCCACCACCTCGGCCACGATGGCAATCCCCAGATAGACCGCGTTGTGCATGAACCGCCTCCGCGGGCCTCTATAACCACTGGCTCCGAAGGCGGCCCGCGCGAACATCCGAAACGAGAAGGCCCGCGGCCTCTCGAGGAGACCACGGGCCTTCGGTGCTTCAGCAGCGGCCAGGGCCGCGCTCGGGCTCAGTCCTTGACGGGCGTGGCCTTGAGGGCCGCCTTGCCTTCCTTCACGTAGACCTGGAAGCGCACCGTCTTGCACGCGTACTTCTGGACGAGCTGCTCCTTGTTCTTGCGGAGCTTCTGCACGAACTTGTCGTACGTCAGGCCGTCGGCCGCCTCGCCACACCGCTCACGGGTGGTGAGGAACTCGCGGAAGACCTCCTGGAAGTGCTGTTCGTCGGTGAGCGCCACCGCGGAGTTGCCCAGGCCCGGCAGCGGAATCGCGGCGGGCTGAGGGGCGGAGCGCGGCGGCGGCATGGGGATGGCGTCCGACGTCGGAGGCCGCGCGCTGGCTTGGAGCAACTCGCGCGGAATCGCCGCCACGCGCGTCGTCTCCGGGCTGTCCGGTGCGGCCTGGGAGGCCGCCAGGGCGAAGGGGTCCGCCGCCTGTTGCAGCGAGTACGCCGCCGTAGGCTGGTCCTCGAAGGCGAACGCACCCCGGCGAGGCGACGCGGGCGACAGCGGCTCGGGCCCACCGAAGGACTCGGGTGAGGACTCGAACGGCATCGCCCCCGCGTGCGCGGGCTGCTGCGGCGGCGCGGGGAACGGGAACGCCTCGGCCGAGCCGAAGGGGTCCGCCGCGGGCGGGGGCGCCGGAGGGGCAAAGGCAAACGGGTCCGCCGCGGGGGCCGGAGGCGGAGCCGGCGGGGCGAACGCGAATGGATCGCCCACGGGCGCCTGCGCCGGGCGCGACATCGCGAACGGGTCTCCCGTCGGCGGCGGCGCCTGCAGCGCGAACGGGTCGGCGGCGGGCGCGGGGGCCGGAGGAGCAAAAGCGAACGCGTCGGCGGCGGGCGCGGGAGCCGCGGGCGGCGGCGCGAAGGCGAACGGGTCCGCGGCGGGCGGCGGCGCGAAGGCGAACGGGTCCGCGGCAGGTGCCGGAGCGGCGGGCGGCGGCGCGAAAGCGAACGGGTCCGCGGCAGGCACAGGGGCCGGCGGCGGCGTGACGGCGGCCGGCGCGGGCGCCGAGGCCATGGCGGCCGACAGGCTCAACGTGTCGGAGCTGCCACTGGAGGCCTCCACGTCAGCCGCCTTGCGGCCGGAGCCCATCATCAGCGTCCACAGGAGGCTCAGGCCCAGCAGCCCCGCCAGGGCGAACAGCGCGTTCTGCTGATACGCGGCCAGCATGCCCAGCACCGGCTGCGTGCTGGCGATGGCGAGCACCTCCAGCGGCGTGCTGGCCAGCGCGCGGCGCGAGCCCACCATCAACGGCGCGTTCCCCCCCAGGGGGTCATTCTGGGTGAAGACAGGCAGCGCCACCGGGCCCAGCTCCAGGAACTTGCCGGTGCTCAGCACCACGCCCGAGGCATCCGCGGCGACCTTCGTCAACGAACCTTCCGCCAGCAGCTTCTGCGGACCGGCGACGCCCGCCAGCGCGTCGCCCTTCACCAGCGCCAGCGCGGCCGCGCCCGACGCCTGGACGGCGGCCTCCAGCCCGCCCTCATCCAGCAGCGGCGCGCCCAGCACCAGCGTCACCGCCGGCGCCCCGGCATTCCACGACAGCGGCACCGCCGCGAAGGCATGCGGCGCACCGAAGGCATCCACCACGCTGGCCCCGGACTTGACGAGGCTCACCACGTCCAGCTTCGCCGCGTCCGAGGACGGCTCGGCCCCGGCCACCGCGTGGAACTGCGTGTCCTGGGCGACCACGGCCACCACCGCGCCCTTGAGTTCCTGGGGAATCAAGGCTTCGACGGCGCTACGCAACGCGGCGAAGCGCTCGGCGGTGAAAGCGCGGGCGGCGGAGGCATCCACCTCGACGCGCTCACGCTCACGCTCGCGCTGGTTGCGCGGCGCGGGCTGCTCCGGAAGCGGCGGCGCGGCGGCGGACACCACCTCCGGCATGGCCGCGAGCTTCAGCGCCAGCGACTGCACTTCGGCACGACGAGAGTCCACACGGCGCGCCACCTCGGCGGCGCCCGCGGAAGCCTGGGCCGATGCACCGGCGACGGCGCGCTCGCGCAGCGGTCCCGACAGCATCGGCAGATGAGCAACGCCCAGTCCGATGACCAGGAATGCGAAGACGAGGAACTTGAGGCGGACCATCGCCGTCCTTTTAGCCCGAGGTTGAAGGGTTCCGCTTATAGCGTTCACCGTTCGGCCCCAGCAAGATTCGGGCACTGGACACGACGAGCCCGGCCGCCAGGTGTACGACCTGGGGGGCCGGGCTCTTGCCACCGCCAACCGCGATTAGTAGGTGGGAACGTCGGCCGCCACGTCCTCGGGCAGGCCGTTGGTATGAACGTCGCGCCGTTTCCCCAGCATGCGCTTGAGGCTCGTCTCCAACCGGTCACGCGATGCGTCGATGGCGGGGAACAACGAGTCCGCCGTCTCCGTCACATGCACCGAGGAGAGCCCGGGCAGTCGCACCGTGACCCGGCATTCCTTGTCCATGCCGCCCTTGGGCCCGTTGGTGTCCACCAGCGAGATGTCGATTTCCGCTGCCTCGTCATCCGCGAACCGTTCGATATGGCGCACCAGGTGTTCGTCGACATACGACTTGAGAGCATCCGACAGGTTCAGGTGCACTCCACGCAGCAACACCTTCATGGCATTTCCTCCGAGCCCAAAGATGGGCAGCCTGACGCCCGGTGGTGAGCCACCCCCTGCCCATTAATGGAGCCCGCCTGACGCTCCCCTGCTCTCCGGCCGGGTGGGCAGCGAAGCGCTCGCATCCGGGATGGACGAATCCCCACCGCCGCGCGGGTTTCTCAAGGGCATGGGCGCCGAACGAATCAAGGTCTTGCTGGTCGAGGACGACGGGGACAGCCGGGAGCTGCTGGCGGAGCTGTTGGAGTCGGAGTTCGACGTGAAGACGGCCACGGATGGACTGGCCGGCCTCGAGATGTTCGAGGCCGAGCACCCGGACGTGGTGGTAACGGACGAATCCCTCCCAGGCATGTGCGGCACCGAGCTGGCGCAGAAGGTCAAGGAGCGCGAACCCCGCGCCCGCGTCATCCTCGTGTCCGGTTACACACAGGTGCAGGGCTCCGAACACTGTGACGTGGTGCTGCGCAAGCCCATCGACGTGGAGCGCCTCAGCGCCGCGGTGTGCAGGCTGGGCGACGAAGCTCGACACTGAACGAAGTGACGAGCCCCGGGTGCCGTCCACGGCCCCCCAGACCTACTATTTCCCTCCAGACACCCACGGGCTGGAGGGACGGCGATGAAATACTGTGCCAGGTGCGGCTCCGAGTATCAGGACAGCGTCAACGCGTGTGCTGACTGTCCAGGCAACCCGCTCCTCGTGAGCGCGGAGGAGATGCGCAGCAGGGGGCTGCCGCTCCCGCATGAGCTGGATACCCGCGTCTTCGTCCGGGCCGGCTCCGCGGAGGACCCCTTCACCGCCGAGGTCTACACACAGCTCCTCCAGGACGCGAACATCCCCGTCCTGGTGCGCGCTGGCCGCTCGGGTGTCGTGGACAAGCTGACCACCGGCAACGTGCTGCCCTGGTGGGAAATCCACGTCCCCGCCGACCAGCAGGTCCGGGCCACGACGCTGATTGAGCAGGAGCGCCTGCGGGAGCTGGCCACCAACGACGAGGCCGCGGCCGCCGCCGAGGCCGAGGAGCGGGAGACCGAATCCCCCGCCGCCGAGGCCGAGGAGCGGGAGACCGAATCCCCCGCCGCGCCACCACCGGCCTACTGAACGCGCTCAGGGCACCGGGCGCGCCACCGAGCCGCCGCTCGCCGTATCGGGGCGGCGCGGCTCGAAGAGGCTGACGCCCGTCACCTTCCACTTCGAGTAGCGGCCGTTGCGGGCCAGGAACGTCTCCAGGTCCTCGTCCACCACGCGATTGTAGCCGCCGCGTGAGGCGTGGCGCAGGTACGTGCGCTTCTTGCGCTGCACCACGAAGCCCAGGTGGGTGATGCGGGTGGCCTTCAGCGGCAGGTCCTCGCGCATCACCACCAGGATGGTGCCCGAGGGGATGTCGCGCGCGTGCGCCATCACCCGCTCCAGAGGCAGCATGTTCAGCGGGTACGTGCCCACCACCTGCTGCGCCTTGGGCAGGCCCAGCGCCTGCGACGAGCGCGACTGCCAGGTGACCTTCGTCAGCGACTTCGTCACCGTGACGGCGTCCTCCCCCGCGTAGCGCCGCGTCACATCCTTCAGGAAGCCCTTGCGGATGTTGTTGGGCAGCCACTGCGCCTCCATGAGGTGGTTGCGGTCCTCATAGGTGGGCGAGCTCGCGTAGCGGATGCGCTCGAGCAGCGGCGCCACCTCGTCCTCACTGCCCGCGAGGCTCAGCGCCATCGACTGCTCCACGAAGGTGAGGCAGTCCACCGCGTCCAGCCGGAAGGTGGGGTCGGGGTCCACGCCCTGGCCCTCGCCCAGCGGCGACAGGACATATGGGGTGTTGATGAAGCGCTCGCTCATCCGCAGCAGCCGCCCGGCCAGCGGCGCGTCCGCGTCCTCCGACACGAGCGCGGCGCGCGCCTCCGCGCTGAGCCCCCCCCAGCCATTGGGCTTCACCGGACGGGCCGTGGCGAGCTGCTTGGACGCCGAGGGCGACTCCAGGAGCACTTCGGCACCGGGCCGGGTGTCCACGTCCTCCGGGGGCGTGGGGACCGCGGGCGCCTGCGATAGCAGGGCCGCGGCCAGGACCGCGACGACCTTCATTGCGCGACACCCGCCTTGCGGAGGATGGCCTTGCGCCGGTCGTCACGCAGCTGGAGCGTCTCCAGCTCCCGCTCGTACGCGAGCTTCTCGTCGGACTTCGCGTTCCACGACGCCAGCACCAGCCACTCCAACATCGACGCGTCCCCGCCCTCGTGGAGGATGCGGGCGGCGCTGGCGGCCAGCGCGCGGTCCTTGTCCTCCAGCAGCGGCTTGAGCGCGGGCGAAGCCTTCTTCGCGCTGACGCCTTCGTAGAGCTCCAGGCCCTGCCGGCGCACGAAGCGGTCGTCCGAGCCGAGCAGCTTGCCCGCGAAGGCGAAGCCCTCCGGCGAGCCCAGCCGGCACAGGCCGCGCGCCGCCGCGAAGCGGGTGCTCTCCGAATCGCTGGCGAGGAACTCCTTGAGGGCCGACGCCTGCTTGGCGTCCCCGGCCTCCCCCGCGGCGGCGAGCAGGGCCGCGCGCACCTCCACCTCCGGCTCCTTCCGGGCGGTCTTCACCAACAGGGCGCCCATCTTCGGATTGCGTGAGGCGCCCAGGGCCCGCGCCGCCTCGCGACGGACCCCGCTGCTCTTGTCCTCCAGCAGCGGCACCAGCACCTGGGTGTACCGGCTGTTGAGCTTCGCCAGGCCCTGCGCGGCATACATCCGCACCGCGCTGTCTTCATCCGACGCCAGGCCCGCCAGGGTGGGCTCGGCGGCGCGCGTTCCCAGCCCCGCAAGCACCGCGGTGAGGTTGCGACGGAGCCGCTCCTCGTGGACGGTGCGCAGCGTGGTGGCGATTTCCCGGGCCGCGTAGGCCTCCTCGCGCAGGAAACGCAGGCGGGAGACGGCCGCGGGGACGGCGCCCCCCTGAACCACGGTCTGGATGACCGCGTCCGTGTCCGCGCGCCGGGAGCTCCGTTTGGCGGCGGACGCGGGGCCGGACAGGGCGGTCCAGGGGAGGAGCAGCGAGAGCAGGAGGACGAGTCGGACGGACGGAGGCACGGGCCCCCGACGATGGCAAGGGCGGCGGCGGCCGTCAAAGTCCCACCACATGCCCGGTTCCCCGGCCGGCACGTCTGCCCGATTCTTGACCCTCCAGGGGGCGATTGATACGACCGCCAGGTTTCACCTCTCTCTCAAGGCGCCACCCTATGAAGAAGCTGATGGCGTTGGTGGCGGTGTCGGGGACGCTCACCGCGTGCGGCCCCGTGAAGTCCACCGCGAACATCCTCGACGCTGAAGTGCAGATTCAGGCCGCGCGCACCGCCGGGGCGGAGAAGCTCGCTCCCTACGAGTGGACCGCCGCCAACCTGTACATCGGCAAGGCCCGCGAGGAGGTGGGGTACTCCGACTATCAAGCCGGCGTCGACTTCGCCGTGAAGGCCTCCCGCTACGCCAACGAGGCCCGCGAGAAGGCCATGGCCGTGGCCGGAAGCACCGAGGCCGGCGGCCGGACTCCGAACCCGTGATGACCGAGCGCTTCCCGATGACGCGTCCTTCCCTGGTCACGCTGCTTCCCCTCCTCTTCTCCCTCTCCTGTGTCAGCGGCAGCAAGATTCGCGCGGACACGGAGGTGCTCGCGGCCAACGTGGAGCGCGCCCGCCGTAGCGGCGCCCTGCGCTGCGCGCCCGTGGAGCTGGCCACCGCCGAGGCCCACCTCGACTTCGCCCGTGGCGAGCTGAGCCAGGGCAACAGCGGCCGCGCCGACACCCACGCGCGCACCGCCGACGCCGCGGTGAACCGCGCGCTGGAGCTCTCCAAGAACTGTGGCCCGCGCCAGGTGCTGGTCCGCGACCGGCCGGAGGCCTCGCAGCCGCAACAGCCCCAGCAGCCGCAACAGCCGCAAGTGGTGGTCCGCATCGAGGAGACGGACAGCGACGGCGACGGCATCCTGGACAAGGACGACCCCTGCCCCGACCAGGCCGAAGACATGGACGGGTTCCAGGACGAGGACGGCTGCCCCGACCCGGACAACGACAACGACGGCGTGCTGGACGGCAACGACAAGTGCCCGCTCACCCCCGGCGTGCCGGAGAACCAGGGCTGCCCGGCCGAGGCCCCCAAGGACCGCGACGGCGACGGCATCATCGACTCCGAGGACAAGTGCCCCGACCAGGCCGAGGACAAGGACGGCTTCCAGGACGAGGACGGCTGCCCTGAGCTGGACAATGACGGCGACGGCATCGTCGACACGGCCGACAAGTGCCCCAACGAGGCCGGCCCCATGCAGAACCTGGGCTGCCCCATCGTCGACAAGGACGGTGACGGCGTCCTCGACGTGGACGACAAGTGCCCGGACGAGCCCGAGGACAAGGACGGCTTCCAGGACGAGGACGGCTGCCCCGACCTGGACAATGACGCCGACGGTACGCCGGACGTCCAGGACAAGTGCCCGAACGAGGCCGGCCCGACGGAGAACGGCGGCTGCCCGGACAAGGACACCGACGGTGACGGCATCGTGGACCGGCTGGATGCGTGCCCCGAGGAACCGGGCGTCCAGGAGGAGCGCGGCTGCGCCAAGCAGTACAAGATGGTCGTCATCAAGCGCGACCGGATTGAAATCAAGAAGCAGATCCTCTTCAGCTCCGGTTCGCACAAGATCTACGGCAAGCAGAGCACCGCGGTGCTCGACGACGTGGCGCAGGCCCTGCGCGACGCGCCGTGGATCAAGCGCATCCGCATCGAGGGCCACACCGACTCGATGGGCAACGACGCCTCCAACCTGCGGCTGTCCCAGCGCCGCGCGGACGCCGTCATGGCGCAGCTCCTCCGCCGCGGCATCGACCCGGGCCGCATCCAGGCCGTGGGCTTTGGCGAGACGCAGCCCATTGCCCCCAACAGCACCAAGACGGGCCGCGCGATGAACCGCCGGACCGAGTTCAAGGTGGCGGAGTAGCAACCGCCCTGCCCCGGCCGCACCTGGCCGGGGCACGACGCACCAGACGCCTCCGGGGCCTCGCGCCCGCGGAGGCGTCGTCGTTTTGGGGCTCAGCCGTCCTTGAGCAGCTCGTGGAGGACCTCGGTGGCATATGCGCCCCGAGGCAGCTCGAAGGTGAGCCAGAGGTCCTCGCCGTCCGCCGTCTTCTCCGCGGTCAGCTCGGGCGAGCCCAGGCGGACGCGGTAGGGGCGGCGGCTGCCTTCCGTCTCACCACCGCCGCGCTTGAAGTCCTCCGGCGTGACGCCCGCTTCCGTCAGCAGCCGCGCCTCGAGCTCGGCCACGGCTCCGGCGGAGGCCGTCATCTTCGGCCCGAAGAGCGGGCCTGCCGGGCTCACCTCGAAGGCGGCCACGCGGGGGCCGTCCACCTCGGGTGACTCGCACACGAAGAGGCCGCCCGTCTCCTCCTTGCGCAGCACGTCGCCAGCGAGCGCGGTGGCCAGCGTCCCCGCGTGCAGCCGCGCCGCCAGCGCCTGGTTGAAGAGGCGCGACTGGAAGGCGGACAGGTACAGCTTGCGCTGGAAACGGTCCGGCCGCTTCGGCAGCCGCTGGCCCAGCACCAGCAGCCGGCCCAGGTCGGCGTTGTCCCCTGCCCGGCCGAAGCGCTGCTCGCCGAAGTAGTTGGGCACGCCCTGCGCCACCAGCCGGGAGAACGTCTCCCGCGCCGCGCCGGAATCCTTCACGTCGCGCAGGCGCAGGCGGAAGCGGTTGCCCCGCAGGTGCCCGGTGCGGAGCTTGTTGCCGTGGCGCTTCGTCCACAGCACCTGGACGCCGTCCAGGGCGAACTCCGGCACCTTCGGCTCGGCGCGCGCGGGCACGGACACCAACTGCCGGGTGATGGCGTGCCGGTCCTTCATCCCCGCCACGCCAATGTCGTCCTCGGACACGCCCAACGACGCGGCCAGCGCGCGCACCAGCTCACGCGTGTCACGGCCCCGCTTCTCCACCCAGAGGTAGAGGTGCTCGCCCTCGCCGGAAGGCAGGTAGGCGGGAACCTCCTCGACCTCGAAGTCCTCGGGAACCAGCTTGAAGGCGCCCCCACAGCCGGGCACCTCCGCCGTCAGGCGCGGCCAACCCAAATCCGTCACGATGCCTCGAGCGTGGACAGCAGTTCCTTCACGCGGCGGGCCAGGTCCTCGTCCGCGCGAGACTCCAGCAACTCACCGGCCTGGAAGAGCAGGAAGAACATCATGTCGCTGAGCGCCTGCCTGAAGGTCGCCAGGGGCTCACTGCCCAGCTGTGCGCGGTGGCGCTCGAAGCTCTCGATGAGCTTGTTCTCCGGGAGGCTGCCATCCGGAGCGAAGGCCAGCCCTTCCAGCACCGGCGACGACGACAGGCCCTGACCGGAGAGGGCCGCGTTGGCCGCGGCGATGAACTCGCGATCCATGCCCTGCTTGGCCACCTCGTCGCGAATCTCCCGGAAGATGAAGTTGAAGACGCGGGCCACCGGGCGCGGATCCACCGTCACCACCGGGCGCGAGGGCGCGCGGGCCGGAGCCTGCGCCGTGCGCTCGGACGGCTGGGGAATCGGCGTCGGGACGCCCGGGCCAGGAACCATCAGCGGCTTGTCCGTCACCGAGGCGAAGCCGCCCTCCAGCAGGCGGAAGACCACCTTGGTGACGTCGAACTCCGACAGGCGCGCTGCGTGCCCCAGCTCCAGAATCGTGCGCCGGCCGTCGAGCAGGCCCAGCACCCGGTCCTCGTCCTCCTCCAGCTTGCCGTCCGAGGCGCGCTTGCGCGTCACGTACAGCCGGCCGTGGGGGATGCGCTTCCGGAAGTGCGCCATCTCGTCAATCTTCCGGATGCTGTCCATCAGCAGGCTCTGCGTGGACAGTTGGATGATGTGACCGGACTTGTCCTCCACCGGCTGGTCGATGAGGAAGAAGGTCCCCTCCCGGCACAGGACGATGGCGTGGAAGATTTCGCTCACCTGGTGGGTGACGCACTTGAAGAGGTCGTGCGACTTGAGCAGCCCCTTCTCCACCAGCGAGCGCCCCACCTTGGAGGGCGGTTGCTCACGCAGCGCCGCCTCCACCTGGGCGCGCTCCACGTAGCCCATCCGCACCAGCACCTCGCCCAGCCGGTCGGCCGGGTCGTCGGAGGAGGCGCCGCGCACCTCCCCCTCGCGCAGGGTGACGGAGCGCTCTCCGCCCGGCGAGTGGACGCGCACCACGCCGCTCCAGCGCGACTGGCTGAGGAAGGCGATGAGGTCCGACAGCGGGAAGCCGCCCGCGTCCCCCGCCAGCACCACGCGCGGCACCGGGATGGAGCCGCCCTCCGCGGGCGTGCGGGAGAACACCAGCAGGTCGGGCGCCGTCGCCATCAGCGCGTACGTTCCCGACCGCCCCGCCAGCGGTGAAGGCACATGCCGGTCCTCGGGGACGAGCTGCGCCGACGCGTCGATGCGGAAGCGGGGTGTCATGGCGGCGTCAGTCAGCCGCCCAGGCGTTCTTGTTGGCGGACCACTCCAGCTCGTCTTCCAGGCTGTGCGACAGCATCTCCGCCTCCACGAAGGACAGGTCCAGCGCACGTCCGTTGAAGTACACGGAGGGCGTGCCGCTGATGCCCGCCGCGCGGCCCTGGCTGCGGTAGCCGTCCAGCTCTTCCTTATACGCGTCCGTCTTCAGCAGCGCCGCCAGCTTCGCGCCATCCAGGCCCAGCGACGTCGCCAGGGCGGCAATCGCATCGGGCTTGAGGTTGGACTGGTGCTCGAAGAGGGCGTCGTGCATCTGCCAGAACTTGCCCTGGTCCCTCGCCCACAGCGCCGCCTGGGCGGCCTGCTTCGCGTTGGCGTGCATGGACAGGGGGAACGGCAGGTAGCAGAAGCGCACCTGCTGCGCGTGCTTCTTGGCGAAGGCCTCCAGCACCGGCCGGGCCTTGGCGCAATACGGGCACTCGAAGTCGGAGAACTCCACCACCGTCACCGGCGCGCCGGCCGGGCCCATGCACATCCGGTCATCCACCTTGAACTGCGCCCGCGGGTCACGGAAGGCGGAGTAGTACGTCGACAGGGAGAGGATGACCTCGGTGGCCGGGCTGCCCTCGGACACCCTGCGCGCGGCCAGTTGCGCCATGCGCCGGGCGTGCTTGCAGGGAGTGTGCGACTTCAGACAGGCGCCCAGCGTGTGGGGGCAGCCGCAGTAGCAGAACTCGTCGTTGAAGACCGTGCCCAACTCCCGCTTCGCCGTGGGCGACAGCGAAGAGAAATCCATGCCCGGGATGCCCGACACGGCCTCGGCCGGGTCCACAGGCGCGGCGGCGGGCTCGGCCGGGGCCGGAGCGGCGGAAGCCTGCGGGGCGGGCGACGCCGACTGCCCACCCGTCGGGGCCGCGCTCTCGGGGTTCTTGCACCCCGGGGCCGTCAGGACCGCAACGGCCAGCAGGGGAACGACACGCTTCCAGCAGAAAAGGAGCACGCGGCGGGTCTTAGCGACGCGCGCGGGGCTTGTAAAGCAACGCCAGCCTTGGCAGGGAAGCGCCTGTTCATCATGCCCAGAGTCCTGCTGCTGCATACCGGGGGTACGCTCGGAATGGCCGGGGGGCGCCCGTCCGCCCTGAAGCCCGCGGCCTTCTTCAAGACACTCAAGGCCCGCGTGCCGGAGCTGTTCGAGCTGGCCGACATCGAGCTGGAGCTGTTCAGCAACCTGGACAGCTCGGAGATGCAGCCGGAGCTCTGGAGCCGGATGGCCGCGCACCTCCACGCGCGCCTGCCCCACTTCGACGGGGCCGTGGTGACCCATGGCACGGACACGCTCGCCTACACCGCGAGCGCCCTCTCCTTCATGTTGCGCAACCCGCCCTGCCCCGTGGTGCTGACGGGTTCGCAGCGGCCGTTGGGCAAGATTCGCTCGGACGCGCGGCTCAACCTCATCGACGCGGTGCTGTCCGCGCTGCACGGGCCCCGCGAGGTCACCATCTGCTTCGACTCGCGCCTGTACCGGGGCAACCGGGCCCGCAAGGTGAAGGTGTCCGAGTACGACGCCTTCGACAGCCCCAACTTCCCCGTGCTGGGCACGCTGGGCGTGGACACCACCTTCGAGCCGGGCCTCAAGTCCCGCGGGGCCTTCCGCCTCTATGAGCGGTTGGACGCCAAGGTCTTCCTCCTCAAGGTGTACCCGGGGCTGGACCCTGCGCTGCCGCTCCAGCTGCTACCGCACGTCCGGGGACTGGTGCTGGAGGCCTACGGGGCAGGTAACTTCCCCATCGCTCCGGAGCTGGGGCGCTCGCTGACGCCCCTCTTCCTCCAGGCGCGCGAGCGGGGCGTCCCGGTGGTGGTGGTGAGCCAGGCGCACCGGAATGGCGTGGATCTCTCCTTGTATGAGTCCGGGGCGGCGGCCCTGGAGGCCGGGGCGATGGGCGGCGCGGACATGACGCCGTCGGCGGCCCTGGTGAAGCTGATGCAGGGGCTGGCCTACCACTCCGGCTCGTCCGGGGCCCTGGCGCGCTACATCCAGAGCCCGGTGGCCGGAGAATTGACCGTCGGAAGGCCGACAGTCGCCCCGGACGAGCCGGAGTGGTAGGCC